>NZ_BAAAVI010000020.1:0-132821 GCF_039534445.1 Streptosporangium fragile
CAGCCCGCGGCCTCAGCCGCGGCCGCGCCCGACCGGGCCGCGGGGCGCAGGGGCGCCCGCAGGGCGGCGGGCGAGGGTGGCCTGCTGAGCGGCGGCCGGCCGGACTCCCGGCTCCTGCTGCTCGCCGGGGGCGGCGTACTGGCCGTCGTGGTCGCCGTACTGCTCGTCCTCCTGCTCGGCGGCGACTCGGACCCGGCGACCGGCCCGCGCAGTCCGAGGAGACCCGTGAGGTCCCGGACGGCTTCGTGCTGCGGACCTCGGACGGCCTCTCCGCCGCGGTGCCCGGCGACTGGACGGTGAAGCGGACCGGCAGGACGGGTGTGGTCTTCTCCGGGCCGAAGAACAGCGGGCAGAGGATCTCGGTGACCGAGGTCCCGGTCGCCGACCCGCTGGTCGGGCTCGGCAAGCTCAGCAGAGCGGGCCTGGACCAGTACTCCGAGGTCGAGGTGGCCACGGTGGACTACCGCGACTGGAAGGCCGCCGACTGGGAGTACACCTACGTCCAGGCCAACGGGGTTCCCATGCACGGGCTGACGCGCTACGTCGTCCTCAACGGCCAGACCGCGTACCTGATCGCTTTCCGGACCCCGGACCTGGAGTGGGAGAAGAGCGCGGAGATGCTGGAGATCTTCTTCTCCACTTTCGCCTCCACCCAGTGAGGTCGAGCGGTCATGGTCGAGCGGTCATGAGCGATGACAGACTTCACTCGTGACCGCAGAAGCCGCAAACCCCGGTGTATCTGCTGAGGATCCGGAGCGCGTGACCGTCGCGCAACGGCGGACGCTCGCCGTGCTGTCGTCCGCGCAGATCACCGGCGGAGTCGGGGTCGCCGTCGGGCTGTCCTTCAGCTCGCTGACCGTGGAGGCCCTGTCGGGCTCCACCGCGTTGAGCGGACTGGCCGGCACCGCGACCGTGCTGGGCGCCGCGGTGCTGGCGCTGCCCACCGCCCGGTCCTCCGGCCGGGGCGGCCGGCGGGCCGGACTCACCCTGGCCTACGGGTGCGCCCTGTTCGGCTGTCTGATCGCGGTGCTGGCCATCAGCGTGGGCTCGTGGCAGCTGCTGCTGGGCGGGCTGGTGCTGTTCGGCGGGGCCAGCGCGGGCAACCTGGCCGCCCGCTACTCCGCGACCGACCTGTCACCGCCCGGCCACGCGGCCCGGCACCTGTCGCTGGTGGTCTGGGCCTCCACGATCGGCGCAGTCGCCGGCCCGAACCTCGCGGGCCCCGCCGAGCGTCTCAGTGACGCGCTCGGCCTGGCCCGGAGCAACGGCCCCTTCCTCCTCGCCGCGGCGGCCTTCACGATCGTCCTGGCCGTCGTCGTGCTCGCGCTGCGCCCGGACCCGCTGCTGCTGGCCCGCTCGGTCGCCGGCACCGCCGGACCCCGGACCACCGGGCCCGGACCCACCGGACCCACCGGACCCACCGGACCCCGGACCGCCGGATCGGAAACCGCCGGGTCCGCGGCCGCGGGCAAGGCCGGAGGCACGCTGCGCACCGCGTGGCGGGTGCTGCGCGGGGCGCCCGCCGCCCGGCGGGCGCTGGCCGCGATAGCGGTTAGCCACACCGCCATGGTGTCGATCATGACCATGACACCGGTCCATCTCTCCCACGGCGGCGCGACCTACACGGTCATCGGCATCGTGATCAGCCTGCACATCGCCGGGATGTACGTGCTCTCCCCCGTGGTCGGCTGGCTGGCCGACCGGGCCGGACGGGTCCGGGTGCTGGTACTCGGCATGGGGCTGCTGCTGACCGCGGCGGTGCTGGCGGGCGGCGCGGGGGCGCACGGGGTCACGCAGGTGACGACCGGGCTGACGCTGCTCGGCCTCGGCTGGTCGTGCGGCCTGATCGCCGGGTCGGCGATGCTCACCGAGGCCGCTCCCCTGGAGCACCGCCCCGCCGTGCAGGGCCTGTCCGACATGCTGATGAACGCCTGCGGCGCGACCGGAACCGTGGTCGCCGGTGTGATCGCCGGCGGTCTGTCGTACGGCGTCCTCGGCGGGGCCGTGGCGGTCATGACGGGCGCCACCGGAGTCTGGCTGGCCCTGCGCGGCCGCTGACCCGCGCGGCTCACCACCCCGGCCCACCTCCACCACGGACCGGCTCACCACCCCGGCCCACCTCCACCACGGACCGGCTCACCCCGCGGGTGACGGCCGCGGGACCGCTCCCGGGAGGGCACCCCGTCCCGGCCCGCCGGACGGTCACTTGGCGTCGGCGTAACAACGCACCGGGACGGCCTGCATGGGGAAGCGCACCGGGGTCGGCCCGAACAGCAGCCGGGTCGCCTCCTCCGCCGCCCGGCCGACCGCGGCGACGACCTCACCGGCCAGCTCGGCCGGGCAGTGCACCATCACCTCGTCGTGCTGGAAGAACACCAGCCTGGCCGGGTCGGGGAGCAGCCGGCGCAGCACGGCCATCAGCGCGAGCGCCCACTCGGCGGCGGTGGCCTGGACCACGAAGTTCCGGGTGAACCGGCCGCGGTCGCGGGCCGCCCGGCCCCCGTCGGGGCCGGAGACCAGCTCACGCCAGCGGGCCGAGGGCGGCGGGCTGGTGCGCCCCAGCCAGGAGCGGACCACCCTGCCCTCCTCCCCCGCCCGCGCGGCGTCCTCGACGAACTGGTAGGCCGCGGGGAAGCGCTGGCGCATCACGGCCAGCAGCTTGGGGGCGTCTCCGCTGGTGCCGCCGTACATCGCGGAGAGCATGGCGATCTTGGCGTGGTCGCGCTCGCCCCCGAACGCCTGGGCCAGCGCCTGGTACAGGTCGATCTGCCCGGCGGCCGCGGCCAGGCCGGCGTCCTGGGCCATGGCGGCCAGCACCCGGGGTTCGAGCTGGGCGGCGTCGGCGACGACGAGCGTCCAGCCCTCGTCGGCCACCACGACCCTGCGCATCACCTTGGGGATCTGCAGAGCGCCGCCGCCGCTGGTGGCCCAGCGGCCCGACACGACGCCACCCACGACGTACTCGGGCCGGAAGCGGTGGCCGCGGACCCACTGGTCGGCCCAGGCCCAGCCGTGGAAGCTGTAGATCCTGGCGAGCTCCTTGTAGGCGAGCAGGGGGGCGACGCCCGGGTGGTCCACCCGCTTGATGTCGTGGGCCCGGGTGGAGGCGATCTGGACGCCGGCCGCCTTGAACGCCTTGATGATCTGCTGCGGAGAGTCGGGGTTGAACGTGGTGCCGAAGGCGGCGCAGACCTGGTCGGCCAGGGCCTGGAGCTTGGCCGGCCGCATGCCGTGCACCGGGCGCGGGCCGAGCAGCCCGGTCAGGAGCTCGTCGTGGACGTCTTCGCGCCAGGGCATGCCCTCGTGGGCCATCTCCGCGGCGATCAGGGCCCCGGCCGACTCGGCGGCGACCAGCAGCCGGAACCGCCGCGGGTCGGCGGTGGCCTCGATGCGGCGGAGCTGGTCGGCGTGGACCTCGGCGACCAGGCCGGCGTCGGGCGGGGGCGGCTCCTCCTCGAAGAGGGTGGCCTGCCGCGCCTGCGGCCCGTGCCGGTCTTCCGGCACGGGGAGGCCGTGCAGCCGGGCGTGGGCGGCCAGTGCCGACCGGGGCTCGTCGTGGCGGCCCTCGTAGCCGAGCAGCAGGCCCTCGGTCAGTGCGAGATCATGGCAGCGGCCCAGCCGGACACCGGCGCCGAGCAGGGCGGGGTAGACCTCCCGGGTGTCGGCCCAGACCCAGCGCGGGCACGCCGCCTCCAGCGCGCGCACGGCGGTGACCAGGTCGGCCACGGCCCTGGCCGGCTCGCCGTCCGCCCGCAGCGCGCCCCCGCCGCCCGGACCGGCCGCGACTGCCACGTTCATACGCCCAGCCTGCCACGGCGGACCGACATTTCCGATCAGACGAGCGGGATGACGACCTCGTCCTCGATCGGGGGTTCGATCTCCTGGGCCAGGCAGCCGGTGGCGGCGTGGCAGCGGATCCGCAGGGCCTCGGGGGTGACCGAGACGTGCAGGAAGCTCTTGAAGAACGGCGGGGTGTCCCAGTCGGACAGCTCCGACAGGGAACGGTGGAAGGTCCTGCCCACGGGGAGCCGGAACGGCATCGGCCAGCCGCCGAGGAACCGCGCCGCCCACCTCATCCGCCGGGTGATCGGCACGGGCGGGATGTCGCGGACCGGGGTGTTGCCGATCTGGCGGGACATCAGCGCCGCGCTCTCGGCGGGCGTGAGGTAGAGCCAGCGCATGCGCAGCCGCTCGCTGTAGAGCCTGCTGTAGAACGACAGCGAGTCGCCGCGCAGCGGGTAGCACCGGTAGTCGTCCTCGTGCACGCCGCCGACCGTGACCCTGGGGATGGTGTGGGTGGCGTGCATGAAGGCCCCGGAGCCGCCCGCGACGATGTACTGGATCGTCCGGTCGCCGACCCTGACCGGGAAACGCTGGTAGTTGTGCACGTCGCCGCCGATGGCCACGACGTAGTTGTGGGCGGGGTCGGTGACGATGTCGTCGACGGTGCCGCCCCCGGCCAGCTTCGACGGCTTGTACTCGTTCCGGGTGTAGATGGGCTTGCCGGTGATGAGCACCTTGGGCCGCGGGTCGCGGGAGACCTCACGAAGCCAGTCGGCCTGGTCGCGGTCCAGGTCGCCCCGGATGCCGGTGTCGATGCCGACGATGAGCAGCGCCGGGGTCTGGATCACCCAGTACGGGCCGGGCTGGACGGCCCGCTGCTCGGGCCGGGCCCGCCGCTCGCGCGCCCGCGCCAGGCGAGCCTCGTCGATCTTCTCCGGCCTGCGCCAGAGCAGCCCGCGCAGTCCGGAGGGCGAGAGCCGGAAACCCTCGTCCTCGGCCTGGAGCGCGGGGGCGTCGCAGAAGACCCGCATGAAGCCGCCCAACCCGTCGTACCAGTCATGGTTGCCGGGGATGGCGTAGATGGGGGCCGGGTAGTCCTGGTACGGGCGGAAGAACTTGTTCTCGTACTCGTTGCCGGAGCCGGTGGGGTAGATCACGTCGCTGGCCACGACGGCGAAGGCGGTGTCCCGGCCGACCCTGAGCATGCCCGGCACCACGGCGTACTGCGAGGCGTCGCCCTCGCCGGTGTCGCCGAGGACGAGGAAGGAGAACTCGGGGCCGGTCTCCACCGGGATCCGGAAGGACCCGTCGACGCCCCGGCTCCGCTGGGAGGCGATCCAGCGCGCCCGGACCTGCCCCGAGGGGTCGCCGAACAGGGCGGCGAGGACCTCGTTCCTGGAACGCCAGAGCGTGCGCGGGTTGAGCCAGGAGAAGGTGTCGCGGTCGGGCCTCAGGTCCTTGAAGGTGCCGACCTGCGAACAGGACCAGCCCGCGCCCTCCTCCGAGACCCTGGAGGAGACCCCATGCCCGCGTTCCGCGGCCCGCCCGACGTCGACCATGGTCGATATTCTGGCAACGATCTTCCAAAGGCGCAGCCGCCTCAGGAAAGCCGGCCGATCCGGAAGTCGTCGAAGTACACCCGGAGCTCCGGATCCTCCGTCGCCCTCTTCCGGGGGAGTTCCGCGTCGGCGGGGGCGACGCTCTCCCGGAGGTTCTCGCAGCAGGAGGGCGCCGCCCACCGCGCCGCCCACGACGTACGGCCGCCGCCCGCGGGACGGCCGCACCGGCCGGAGGCGGCGCGCGGCAGGCACTGGAATATAGTTCTGGCGTGTACGCCTACTGGGAGACCGTTCCGACGCGGTGGAAGGACAACGACGTCTACGGTCACGTCAACAACGCCGTCCACTACTCGCTGATGGACACTGTGATCAACAACTGGCTGATCAGGGCCGCGGGCCTGGACATCCACGGCGGAGACGCCATCGGGCTGTGCGTCGAGTCGCACTGCGTCTACAAAGCGTCGATCTCCTTCCCCGAGGCGATCAGGGTCGGGCTCCGGGTCGGCCGCCTCGGCCGCTCCAGCGTCCGCTACGAGCTGGGGCTGTTCCGCGAGGACGGTGAGACGGTCGTGGCCGAGGGCCACTTCGTCCACGTGTTCGTGGACCGCGACGGCAGGCGGCCCACCGACATCCCCGTCCCGCTCCGCGCCGCCATGGAGAAGCTGGTGGTCGCCTCCTAGGGCCTTCCGGGGCGCGGGACGGCCACCGGAACCGGGCTACGGCCCCGCGGCCCGGCCCGCGCCCGCCGAACCGCCCGGTCCGGCTGGAACGCGCCCGGCTCGGACGTGCCCGGCCCCGGACAGACCCGGCCTCGGACAGACCCGGCTCTAGACGGACCCGGCCGGTGGGGTGATCAGGACGCCCGGGTTGAGGATGCCGTCCGGGTCGAGGCGGTCCTTGACGCCGCGCAGGATCTCCATGCCCACCTCCCCGACCTCGGCGGCGTACGCCTCCCGGTGGTCGCGGCCGACGCCGTGGTGGTGCGAGATCGTGCCGCCGGCCAGGACGATCGCCTCGTTCGCCGACCGCTTGGCGGCCTCCCACTGGGCGACGGGGTCGGCGCTCTGCGCGGTGACGACCGTGAAGTAGAGCGAGGCGCCGGTCTCGTACACGTGGGAGATGTGGCACATCACCAGCGGCGAGCCGAGCGAGGCCTGCAGCGCGAGCCGTACGGCGTCGTAGAGCCGGGGCAGGGCGGACCAGAACCCGGCCGTCTCCAGCGTCTCCACGGTCGCGCCCGCGGCCAGGAGGGAGTCACGCAGGTAGGGCGCCGAGTAGCGGCCCCGCGCCCACGACTCGCCGGGCTCGGGGCCGAGGTAGACGCCGCCGAGCCCCGACAGCACGGCGGCGACCCGCTCCCGCAGGACCGGCACCTCCGCGGCGGCGCCCTCGTACCCGGCGACCGCCAGGCAGCCCGCGTCGGCGGCCAGGGCGCCGATCTCGCCCGGCCTGGCCAGGCCGATCATCGTCTCGGTCTCGTCGGACAGGCGCAGCACGGTGGGCAGGGCGCCCTCCTGGGCGAGCCGCCGCAGCGCCGCCGAGCCCGCCGCGAACGACTCGAACCGCCACCCCTCGTAGACCCGCTCGGCGGGGGCCCGCCGCACGCGCAGGCGCAGGGAGGTGATCACGCCGAAGGCCCCCTCGGAGCCGAGGATCACCTGGCGCAGGTCCGGTCCGGCGGCCGACCTGGGCGCCCGGCCGAGGTCGAGGGTGCCGCGCGGGGTCGCCACCGTCATGCCGACGACCATGTCGTCGAAGCGTCCGTATCCGGCCGAGGCCTGGCCGCTGGAACGGGCGGCGGCGAACCCGCCGAGGGTGGCGTACTCGAACGACTGGGGGAAGTGGCCGAGCGTGAGGCCGTACCCGGCCAGGAGCTGCTCGGCCTGCGGCGCGCGCAGCCCCGGCTCCATCTCCGCGACCATCGACTCGGCGTCGACCGAGATCAGGCGGTCGAGCCGGGCGAGGTCCAGCGCGACGACTCCGGCGAAGCCCCGCCGGGAGGCGACCAGGCCGCCGACCACCGAGGTGCCGCCGCCGAAGGGGACCACCGCGACCCGGTGACCGGCGCAGATCCGCAGCACGTCCAGGACTTCCCGGTGGGAGCCGGGCAGCACCACGGCGTCGGGCGCGTCGGAGCCGTCTCCGGCGCGCATGCGCATCAGGTCGGGCGTGGACTTGCCCCGGGTGTGGCGGATGCGGGCGTCGTCGTCGAAGCGTACGTGGTCGGCGCCGACGGCGCCGCGCAGTTCGGTGAGGACGAGCGGGGACAGCGCCGCGGCGGGCAGCCGCACCTCGCCGAAGCTCGCGGCCGGCGCCTGCGGCGGACGCACGCCCAGCATGTCGTGGAGCAGCCTGCGGACCGGCTCGGGAAGGTCGGCGGCCTTGGCGGGGTCGCCCCAGCCGGACCAGAGCATGGGTTCCGCGGCGCTCATCGGAGTTTCCACCTCTACACTGTGACATATGACGTCCATCCGTCACAATCTATCCGGTGCGGGCGGGGACCGGGTGCTCGACGCCGCCCGCGAGGTGATCCTCGCCGTCGGGGTCAGGCGCGCCACGCTCACCGACGTGGCCCGCCGGGCCGGGCTGTCCCGCATGACGATCTACCGCCGCTGGCCCGACGTGCGCAGCCTCGTCACCGACCTGATGACCCGCGAGTGGGTGCGCGTCGTGGGGCGCTTCGCCGGCGAGGACCCGGTCACCGCGGCGGTGTCGGTGGTGCGGGAGCTCCGCAACCACCCGCTCTGGCGCAAGATCGTCGAGGTGGACCCGGAGCTGCTCCTGCCGTACCTGCTCGACCGGCGCGGCTCCAGTCACGAGGCCATGCTCACGCTGGTGGAGTCGGCGATCGCGCGGGGCCAGGAGCGGGGGACCGTGCGCCCCGGCGCCCCGGCGACGCTGGCCAGGGCGGTGCTGCTGACCGCCCAGTCGTTCCTGCTGTCCGGGCGCACCATGCTCGGCCCCGTCACCCAGGACGACCTGGACGCCGAACTGGCCGCACTCCTGGAAAGGTACCTGCGCCCGTGAACTCCTCCCTCAACGCCGCCCGCCGCTCCCGCGAGCTGGCCGAGGTCCGCGACCTGGTGGTGGACGTGCTGGTGGTGGGGCTGGGTGCCACCGGCGCCGGGGCCGCGCTCGACGCCGCCTCCCGCGGCCTCTCGGTCGCCGCGATCGACGCCCACGACCTGGCGTTCGGCACCTCCCGGTGGAGCTCCAAGATGATCCACGGCGGGCTGCGCTACCTGGCCAGAGGGCAGGTGGGGGTGGCCTACGAGAGCGCGGTGGAGCGCGGCGTCCTGCTCGGGCGCACTGCGCCGCACCTGGTCGGGGCGGAGCCCTACCTGCTGCCGCTGGTCCCGGCGGTCTCCCGCCGCCAGGCGGCGCTGGCGATGACCGGCTACCGGCTCGGCGACGGGCTGCGGGCGGCGGCGCGCACGCCCCGGCGCCTGCTGCCCGGCCCCTCGCGGATCCCCGCCGACCGGGCGCTCGCCCTGGCCGCGCCACTGGACCGGCGCGGGCTGCGCGGCGCCCTGCTCTCGTGGGACGGGCGGCTGACCGACGACGCCCGCCTGGTGGTCGCGCTGGCCAGGACGGCCGCGGCGCTGGGGGCGCGGGTGCTGACCCGCTGCCGGGCCCTGGAGCTGACCGGCGGCGGGGCGTCGGTCCGCGACGAGCTCACCGGCGACTCCTTCGTGATCCGGGCCCGGACCGTGGTCAACGCCACCGGGGTCTGGGCGGCGGGGCTGCACCCGGACGTCCGGATCCGCCCCTCCCGCGGCACGCACCTGGTCCTGCGGGCGCGGACGCTGCCCGGCCTGACGGCCGGGCTGCACGTGCCGATCCCCGGCGAGAACAACCGGTTCGCCCTGGTGCTCCCCCAGCCCGACGGCCGGGTCTACGTGGGCCTCACCGACGAGCCGGTGGACGGCCCCGTCCCGGACGTGCCACAGGCCCCGGAGGAGGACGTCGCCTTCCTCCTCGGCGTCCTCAACTCGGTGCTGGAGGCGCCGCTCCGGCGCGAGGACGTCGCCGGCACGTACGCCGGACTGCGGCCGCTCCTGGCCGGCGAGGGGCGCACCGCGGACCTGTCGCGGAGACACGCCCTGCTCATCTCGCGGGACGGGGTGGTGACGGTCGTGGGCGGCAAACTGACCACCTACCGGCGGATGGCCGAGGACGCGGTGGACCGGGCGGTGTCGCTCGGCGGCCTGGACGCGGGGCCGAGCCGCACGGCCCGGCTCCCCCTGGTCGGGGCCACTCGCGCCGACCGCGGGGCCCGTGACCGGCTGACGGGCCGGTACGGGAGCGAGGCGGACGCCGTGCGGGCCCTGATGGCCCGGGAACCCTGGCTGGCCGAGCCCGGCCCCACCGGGGTGACGGGGGCCGAACTGGTCTGGGCGGTCAGGCACGAGGGCGCACTGGACGTGGAGGACCTGCTCGACCGGCGGACCCGCATCGGCCTGGTCCCTGAGGACCGCGAAGCCGCCCTGCCCGCCGCCCGGGCCGCCCTGGCCTACTGACGGGCTCCGGGGCTCGAAAGGGAACGGGAACGCCCGGACCGTTCCCGCCCGCCCCGGCCCAGGTCCTGTTCCCGGCCCCGCACGGCCTCCCGCCCCGGGGAAGCACCATCTCGCAGAGCGCGCCGCAAAATTGAGGTAAACCTTGCTTTCTACCCCGTACCGCGCATTTTGCCCCTCCAGACAGGATGGAATATCCGTTAGGTTAGACTTACCTAAGTCAGAATGGGGGGCGCGTGATCACGGGGAACGCATCGGCTGTGGCGGCGAGGGGCTGCACACACCCGCCGGGCTGCCATACCGGCGACCTGCCGATCCACGCCAGCGCCACCGTCGGGGCCCGCTTCTGGTTGCTCATCGAGCACTCCGGACCCTGGGCCTCACACCTGGAGGATTGCGACCTCCCCGAGGAGATTCACACTCTTATCAAACGGGCCACCACGCTCGGCATCCGGCCCCAGCTGATCCGCCGCCCGGGGCGCAGAAACCCCGCGGGCGCCGGGCTTCACGTCATGGTCGCCGACTCCACCGCCGCCGAGCCGTGGATCGCCGAGGGCGTCATCGCAGGTCCGGACGATCTTGACCTTGACAACGTGGTGGCCGGAGTGGTCCCGGAGTCCTGCATACTTGTGAAGGAGCCGGTTTTTCTGGTCTGCACGCATGCAAAGCGCAACGCGTGCTGCGCCCGCATTGGACTTCCCCTCGCTCGGTCGCTGGCGAAAATCCTGCCCGACAGAGTATGGGAAACATCACATGTTGGCGGCGATCGATACGCCGCCAACCTCGTGTGCTTGCCACACGGGCTTTACTACGGCAGCATGTCTCAGGCTGCTGCGGTCGCGGCAGCCGATGCGTACCGGTCCGGCGAGGTCATCCTCGACCGTTTCCGGGGACGCGCAGGCATCCCTGAGCCACTGCAGGCCGCCGAGCATTTCGTCCGCATCCATACGGGCGAACTCTCGGTCGGCGGAGTGGCCGTGGAATCCTCCAGGTTGGACGGCGCCGTTACCGAGGCATTTGTGCGCGGTAATGGCGCTCGTTTTCGGGTAGTGGTTGAACCCATGACGTTCACAACGCCATGTGGTATGGCTTGCGCCGAGACGATCACTACCTACCGGCTGGTCACGCTGGACAGGGTAACCCCTGTGCTGCACGCCACGTCCGCGCTGACCTGACCTGAGGGAACATCACGGCCAATCCAGGCGTTGGACCCAGGGACGTCACAAACGTCCAATGCGGCATCAACCCGAAATACCCTCTCACTATAAGGTGGTTTTCTCATGTCTCAGGTACGTCGGCAGACCGCCCGGCCTCGGCCCAGCTGGGGATGGCAGGATGACGCCGCGTGCCGGGGCGAGGACCTCGTGCTCTTCTTCGGTCCCGATGGCGAGCGTCAGCCCGAGCGTGACATCCGCGAGCGTAAGGCCAAGGCGATCTGCGCCCAGTGCCCCGTCCGCGCCGAGTGTCTTGACTACGCGCTCTCCCGTCCGGAGAAGTACGGCACCTGGGGCGGTCTGAACGAGGACGAGCGCGCCTCCGAGCGTCGCCGTCGCATGCGCCGCGCCGCGAGCGCCGGCATCAGCGCCGTCGCCTGAGCAAGTACCTCCACCCGGCTTTCCCCTCACGTGTGATCTCGCGACGTCCCCCTGCGAGATCACACGTTGTTCGTCGGGGCCCGCTCGTGCGGCGCCTTGTCGGAGGCGGCCGCACGGCGGGCACGTTTCACACGTCGGTGCCGGTCACGGCTTTCGCGGATCAGGGGCGGTTACGGCCCGTCTTCCGCATCTCCTTGTGGATGATCTTCCACTTGTTCTGCAGTTCCTTGCGGAGCCGCGCGTCGCTCCTCGACGCCATCCAGACGGCCTCCCGCTGGAGCTTGTTCCAGCTTTCCAGACGCCGCTCCGGAAGCGTGCCGTCCTCGATGGCGGCGAGCACGGCGCAGCCCGGCTCGCTGTCGTGACGGCAGTCGCCGAACCGGCACCTCGCGGCGATCTCCTCCAGGTCGGCGAAGACCATATCCACGCCCTCGTTCATGTCGTACAGGCCGATCCGGCGGATGCCCGGCGTGTCGATGACGAGGCCGCCGCCCGCGAGCACGATGAGCTCCCGGTGGACGGTGGTGTGGCGGCCCCGGCCGTCACCGGCCCTGACCTGCTGGGTCTCCATGACCTCCGTCCCGGCCAGGGCGTTGACGAGCGTCGACTTGCCCGCGCCCGAGGCGCCGAGCACCACCGCGGTGCGCGCGCCCTGCAGGTGGCCGCGGACGACGTCGACCCCCTCCCCGGTGATGGAGGAGATCGCGTACGCGTCGACCCCCGGCGCGACCGAGGCGACCTCGCGCATCAGGAACTCCAGGCTTTCCCGGACGAGATCGGCCTTGGTGAGTAGCACCACGGGCTGGGCGCCGCTCTCCCAGGCCAGCGCGAGCAACCGCTCGATACGGCCCAGGTCGGCGGTGTCGGTGGCGTGCAACGCGGGCTCGGCGACGAAGACGACGTCGACGTTGGCCGCGAGCACCTGGCCCTGGGAGTCGCCGGACAGGCCGCCCCGGGAGACCCGGGCGACGCCGCCGCGCACGAACGCGGTGCGCCGCGGCAGCAACGCCTCCAGCTCGAAGCGGCCCTCGGCCAGCCTGCGGAGCCCGACCCAGTCGCCCACGCAGGGCAGGGCCACGGGGTCCGCGGCGGCCTCACGCCGCACTCTGGCGCCGTAGTGGGCCCTGAGGGGACCTTCGGTCGAGAGCACCTCGGCGGCGCCGCGGTCGACGCGTGCCACCCTGGCGGGCAGCAGGCCGTCGGGGAGCTCTGCGGCGAAGGAGTCGTCCCAGCCGAGCGCGGCGAGAGAAGACGAAGAAGACGGAACGATTGACGAAGACAATTCGGGTACACCCTTTGGGAAGGCCGGGTGCCCTGTCGTGAATCGCTAGGCGGGCACCCGGAGGTTGATGGACGGCACGGTCAGGACAACAACCCGCATGCTCTCCACACCTCCTTCCGGCCCGGGGCCGCCCTTCCATCAGGCGGCGTCGTCTGCAGAACTTTAGCGCACCCTCTCCCGGTCGGCGCAAACTGTTTTCCGGCGCGTCGCGCCCCTCCCCGTCGCGCCTCTCTCCCTCCCCGGCGCGTCGCGCCCCTTCCGTCCCCGGGCCCGCAACCGTCCGGGCCGCGCGTCCCGGCCTCCGCCCCCGGTCCCCGCCCCGCAACCCGCGCGTCGCGGCTCTCGTATCGCGGCCCGCGCGGTCGCGCCGGCCGGCCACCCGGCCGGCTCACCCGGGCACGGCAGAGGCCCCGGGACACGAGGTCCCGGGGCCTCCAGACGGCCGATCACGGCCCCGACGGCTCACCGCCGGGCCCTGACGGCCTACAGGCCCGGGGCGGGGAAGTGCGAGGTGAGCTCCCTGACCTCGCCGTGCACGCGGGTGATGACGTGCTTGGCCTCGTCCTCGTCCTTGGCCAGGGCGGTGACCACCTGGTCGATCCAGGCGCCGATCTGCCGCATCTCGGTCACGCCCATACCGCGGCTGGTCACACCGGCGGTGCCGATGCGGATGCCGGACGGGTCGAACGGCTTGCGGGTGTCGAACGGCACGGTGTTGTAGTTGGTCTCCAGGCCGGCCTTGTCCAGGGCCTGCGCGGCGGGCTTGCCGCCGATGCCCTTGGGGGTCAGGTCGAGCAGGATGAGGTGGTTGTCGGTGCCGCCGGAGACGAGGTCGAAACCGCGGCCGATGAGCTCCTCGGCCAGCGCCTGGGCGTTGACGACGATCTGGCGGGCGTAGTCCTTGAAGTCGTCGGTGGACGCCTCCTTGAGCGCCACCGCGATGGCCGCGGTGGTGTGGTTGTGCGGGCCGCCCTGCAGGCCGGGGAAGACGGCCTTGTTGAGCGCGGCGGCGTGCTCGTCGGAGGTGGCCATGAGCATGGCTCCCCGGGGACCCCGCAGGGTCTTGTGGGTCGTGGTGGAGATGACGTCGGCGTGGCCGACCGGCGACGGGTGGGCGCCCCCGGCCACCAGGCCCGCGATGTGCGCGATGTCGGCGGCGAGCACCGCGCCGACCTCGCGGGCGATCTCGGCGAACGCCGGGAAGTCGATCGTGCGCGGGATCGCGGTGCCACCGCAGAAGATCAGCTTGGGCCGCTCGCGGAGGGCGATCTCGCGGACCTCGTCCATGTCGACGCGGCCGGTGTCCTTGCGCACGCCGTAGCGGACCGGGTTGAACCACTTGCCGGTGGCCGAGACCGACCAGCCGTGGGTCAGGTGGCCGCCGAACGGCAGGCCCATGCCCATGACGGTCTCGCCCGGCTGCAGGAAGGCCATGTAGATGGCCAGGTTGGCGGGCGAGCCCGAGTACGGCTGGACGTTGGCGTGGTTGACCCCGAACAGGGACTTGGCCCGCTCGATGGCCAGGGTCTCGATCTGGTCGATGACCTGCTGGCCCTCGTAGTAGCGCTTGCCCGGGTAACCCTCGGAGTACTTGTTGGTGAGAACCGTGCCCGTGGCCTCGAGGACCGCCCTGGAGACGTAGTTCTCCGAGGCGATGAGCTTGACGGTGTCGGTCTGACGACGTTCTTCGGCTTTGACGAGCTCTGCGATCTGTGGATCGACACTGGAAAGAGCACTCATGCGCCTTCACTCCCCTGCCATCGTTGACATCGCGCGAAGACCCAGGCGCTCGGCCTCCTCGCTCTTCAGCTCCCCGGTGGTCTCTCCCACCCTATGCGCCAGTCGCGTTTAGACGATAGCGGACTCATCCGGCCCGAGCGGCTCGACCTGCGCCGTCGGCGGGCCAGAGCCGGTCGACCTCGGCGTTGAGCGTGGCGCCGATGAGCACGGCCAGCGCGGTGATGTAGAGCCACAGCAGCACCGCGATCGGCGCGGCGAGCGAGCCGTAGATGGAGACCGGGGAGAACCAGGCGGCCAGCACCGCGCGCAGCACCGCGGCGCAGACGATCCAGATGACGAGCGCGAGCACCGCGCCGGGCAGTTCCCGCCACCAGCGCGTGCGGACCGGCACGCTCACGTGGTACAGCAACGTGAGGAAGAGCACCGAGCCGACGACGACCACCGGCCAGTAGAGGATGTCGACCAGCACGGCGTAGTCGGGCGGCAGCGTGCCCCGCAGCGCCGCCGGGCCGAGGACGAGCACGGGCATGACGAGCAGGCCGATCAGCAGGCCCGCCAGGTAGAGGCCGAAGGACATCAGGCGGGTGCGGATGATGCCGCGCTCCTCGCCGAGCCCGTACGCGACCGAGATGAGGTCGACGTAGACGAACAGCGCCCGCGAGCCCGACCAGAGCGCGAGGAGGAAACCCAGTGAGATCAGCGAGACCTGGTTCGCGGGGTTCAGCACGTCGTTGATGAGCGGGGTGACGACGGTGTCGACGGCGTTGTCGGTGAACAGCAGGTGGGCCTGCTCGTCGATCCAGGCGCTGATGTCCTGCACCGTCTCGGGGCCGAACACCCGGGTGAGCTGGCCGAGGACGCCGATCAGGCCGAGCATGAACGGCGGCAGCGACAGCAGCGCGAAGAAGGCGGCCTCGCCCGCCAGGCCGGTGACGCGGTAGGTGATGCCCGCGTTCGTGGTGGCCGAGACGAGCGCCCACACGTCCGTGCCACGGATCCAGGAGACCAGGGCGCGGCCGCGGGCCCAGACGTCCGTCTCGCGGATCCGCGAGAGCCTCGAGCGCAACCCGGCCCGGCGCCCGCGGGGCGGGCGCCTGCCTGGCCCTGGCCGCTGCGCCGGGGCGTCGGTGGACGTCATGTCACACAACGGTATTCCTCGCCGCGCTTGATCACGAGTCGGGCGGGCAACGATCAGATCTCGTCCATGACCCGGACTACCTGCGATAAAACGCCTCGGGGTCGTCCACGTCGACGATCCGCGCGCCCAGCGGCAGCAGGGAGACCGGGATCAGCTTGAGGTTGGCGACCCCCAGCGGGATGCCGATGATCGACACGAAGAGCGGGACGGCCGTCACCACGTGCCCGATGGCCAGCCAGAGCCCGGCCACCACGAACCAGATCACGTTGCCGACGACCGACGGCACGCCCGCGTCGGGGTCGCGGACCACGGTCCGGCCGAAGGGCCACAGCGCGTAGGCCGCGATCCGGAACGAGGCGACGCCGAACGGGATCGTGACGATGAGAACGCAGCAGACGATGCCGGCGAGGACGTACCCGAGCGCCAGCCAGGCCCCGGCGAAGACCAGCCAGATGACGTTGAGCAGAGTCCGCATGGACCGAGCATCTCAAGGCGGACGTGAGCCCCTCCATCAGGTTCTTCCCGGAGAAACCCCCGGGCTTCCACCGGGCGGCACCCCTCCCCCGGCGAGCAGGCCCCCTCCCCCGGCGAACGGGGGCCGGTCCTCGCCCCGCGGGGGCCGGCCTCTGCCGGGCGGGCCGGCGAAGGCCTGGGCGACCGCCGTCCAGGCCCGCGCGGTCTCGCCGCGCACCCGCAGGGCGGTGTCGGCGAGGTGGCGGCGCTGGACCACCAGCAGGCAGAAGTCGAGCATCGGACCGCTGACCAGGTCGTCCGCGTCCTCGGGCCCGGCCGCCCACGGCGACCCGTCGGGCATGGTCAGCTCCACCCGCACCGGGCGCGCCGGCACCGGCAGGCCGCGCACCGCGAAGCCGTACGGCATGGCCCGCACGCCGAGGGTCGCCACGTGCCGGAGCCTCGGGGTCGGCACGCGTACGACACCGAGCGCGTCGGCCACGTCCTGCCCGTGGGCCCAGGTCTCCATCAGCCGCGCGGTGACGAAGGAGGCGGCCGACATGTCAGGGCCGTACCAGGGCAGCCTGGCACCGGCGTCGAGCCGGGCGAAGGCCTCCAGGCTGCGGGTCCGGGCCGCGCGGAACCAGGCGTGGACCTGCGCGGCGGTCAGGGTGCGCGCGGCGGCGGCGAGCTCGTCGACCGCGGAGTCGCCGCGGGCGAGGACGGCGGGCAGGACGGCGCGGAAGCCCTCGGGGTCGGTGGCGGCGGCGGTGGCCGCGTCGTCGAACCAGGCCAGGTGGGCGATCTGGTCGCGTACCGCCCAGCCCTCCGCGGGGGTGGGCAGTTCCCAGGCGGCCGGGTCGAGTCCGCGGACCATGGCGTTCAGCTCGGCGGTCTCCGCGCGCAGATCGGTCAGCAGCTCGTCCATCAGGCCCACGGCAGCCTCCCTGTTCCCGCCCAGGCAAGGGTAACCGAGCGATGTTCTGGAAGGAACGGGCGCAGAATGGAAGCATGATTTGCGACCACTGCAAGCAGCGGCGGCACGAGAAGTGCCGGGGCGGGTCGTGGTGTGACTGCCAGCACCAGCCACCCGCGCCCAAGCCGCGCGAGTCCGCGCTGGGCTGGCGCCGCCAGGGCTGATCCGAGCCCGCTTCGGGCTCGCTTCCATGTCCAGATTGTGGACCCGACATTGGACATCTCGGGCCACCAAGGTATCGTCGTGGACATGCCAGCGGACCCTTTGCTCGTCGTGCGACGCCACGTCGACCTTCTTCGTGTCCGCAGTGCCATCTGTCGTGACGTCCGTTAACCGTCGCCCTCCGCTGATTTCACCCAGCTCGGGCGCGTGACAGGCGTCCTCATCTGAGTCATCCGCCCCCGCACTCGACGATGAGGCGGGAGGCTACCGTCTGCGCGCGCGTCCGGAAATCATCCCATCGAGCCACAATAAGGACGCGCCATGACGACCCCGGCCCGGCCGGCTAACCGCCACCACAAGCGCCCGCGCGGCGAAGGTCAGTGGGCTCTCGGTTACCGCGAACCGCTGAACAAGAACGAGGAGAACAAGAAGAACGACGACGGGCTCAACGTCCGTCAGCGGATCATCGACATCTACTCCAAGCGTGGTTTCGACTCGATCGACCCCGCCGACCTGCGTGGCCGCATGCGCTGGTACGGCCTGTACACCCAGCGCAAGCCCGGGATCGACGGCGGCAAGACCGCGATCCTGGAGCCCGAGGAGCTCGACGACCGTTACTTCATGCTCCGGGTCAGGATCGACGGCGGGCGGCTCACGGTGGAGCAGCTGCGCGTCATCGCCGAGATCTCCAACCTCTACGGCCGGGGCACCGCCGACGTCACCGACCGGCAGAACATCCAGCTCCACTGGATCGAGATCGAGGCCGTCCCCGACATCTGGGCGCGGCTGGAGGCGGTGGGCCTGTCCACCACCGAGGCCTGCGGCGACACCCCGCGCGTCATCCTGGGCTGTCCGCTCGCCGGGATCGACACCGACGAGGTGATCGACGGCACCGCGCAGATCCGCGAGATCCACGACACCTACATCGGCGACCCGGCCTACTCCAACCTGCCGCGCAAGTTCAAGACCGCGGTGAGCGGGTGCCCGGCGCACTGCACCGTGCACGAGATCAACGACGTGGCGTTCGTGGGCGTCGTCAACGACAAGGGCGAGCGGGGCTTCGACCTGTGGGTGGGCGGCGGCCTGTCCACCAACCCGATGCTCGCCAAGCGGCTGGGCGTCTTCGTCGCCCCCGAGCAGGTCTCCGCCGTCTACGGCGGCGTGATCGGCATCTTCCGCGACTACGGCTACCGCCGCCTGCGGCACCGGGCGCGCATCAAGTTCCTGGTCAACGACTGGGGCGTCGAGAAGTTCAGGGAGATCCTCGAGACCGAGTACCTGGGCCACGCCCTGCCCGACGGTCCGGCGCCCGAGCTGCCGCGCGGCGGCCGCCGCGACCACGTCGGAGTCTTCCCGCAGAAGGACGGCAACTTCTACGTCGGCTTCGCGCCGAAGGTCGGCCGCCTCGACGGCGACAAGCTGCACCTGATCGCCGACCTCGCCGAACGGCACGGCTCCGACCGGGTGCACACCACGGTCGAGCAGAAGATGGTCATCCTCGACGTGGCGCCCGACCGGGTCGACAGCCTCGTGGCCGAGCTGGAGGCCAACGACCTGCGGGTCACCCCCTCCACCTTCCGCCGCCAGACCATGGCGTGCACCGGGATCGAGTTCTGCAAGCTGGCCATCGTCGAGACCAAGGCCACCGCGTCCACCCTGATCGACGAGCTGGAGCAGCGCCTGCCCGATTTCAAGCACCCGCTGACCATCAACGTCAACGGCTGCCCCAACTCCTGCGCCCGCATCCAGGTCGCCGACATCGGCCTGAAGGGCCAGCTGGTCGTCAACGACGCGGGCGAGCAGGTCGAGGGCTTCCAGATCCACCTGGGCGGCTCGCTGGGCGTCGACGCGGGCTTCGGCCGCAAGGTCCGCGGCCTGAAGACCACCGCCGAGGAGCTCCCCGACTACGTGGAGCGCGTGCTGCGCAACTTCGACAAGCAGAAGGACGAGGACGAGACCTTCGCCCAGTGGGTCCAGCGCGCCGACGAGGCGGACCTGAAATGAGTGAGCGCGCGGTCCCCTTCCACTGCCCGTACTGCGGTGAGGAAGACCTCGAACCCTACGAGGGCGACGGCGGCTGGTACTGCCGGTCGTGCGTGCGCGCCTTCAAGCTGAAATTTCTCGGAATAGGGGTGCGTTCATGATCCCCGACGCATCCGACGTGGCGAATGTGAACGCGCCGGCCGGCGAGGCACCGGTGGCCCGTACGGCGAATGAGGAGTGGTGAGACCGTTGACGCTGGTGGACATCGAAGTCGGACTGAAGCAGCAGCGCGGCACGCTCGACCTGCAGGACATCGTGGAGTCGGCCGCGCAGTTCCTGGAGGGCGCGTCCGCCCGAGAGATCATCCGCTGGGCCGCGGCCACCTTCGGCGACCGTCTCTGTCTGACCTCCTCGATGAGCGACGCCCTGCTGATCGACCTGGTGAGCCGGGTCAAGCCGGGCGTCGACGTGCTGTTCATCGACACCGGTTACCACTTCCCCGAGACGATCGGCACCCGTGACGCCGTGCGGCAGGTCTACGACGTGAACGTCATCGACGTCACGCCGTCCCGGACCGTCGCCGAGCAGGAGCGCGACCTGGGCCCCCGCCTGTTCGGGCGCAACCCCGACCTGTGCTGCTACCTGCGCAAGGTCGAGCCGCTCAACCGCGCGCTGGAGCCGTACCTGGCCTGGATCTCCGGCATCCGCCGCGACGAGGCCGCCACCCGCGCGAACGTCAAGGTCGTCGAGTGGGACGCCAAGCGCCAGATGGTCAAGATCAACCCGATCGCCGCCTGGACGCAGGAGGACGTCGACAACTACATGGCCGACAACGGCGTGCTGATCAACCCGCTGCACTACGACAACTACCCCTCGATCGGCTGCGCTCCCTGCACCCGCCAGGTCGCCCCGGGAGAGGACCCGCGCAGCGGCCGCTGGGCGGGGATGGGCAAGACGGAATGCGGACTGCACCTGTGAGGAGGTGGCGTGCCCCCGGCACGCCCCCCGCGGTACCGCTGATCGCGGTGGCGCACGGGTCACGCGACCCCCGCGCCGCCGCGACGGTGGAGGACCTGCTCGACCGGGTGCGGCGAACGCGGCCGGAGGTCCCGGTGCGCACCGCCTACCTCGACCACGCTCCCCCGACCCTCGCCATGGCGCTGTCCGGGGTCGCCGAGGCCGCGGTGCTGCCGCTGCTGCTCACCGAGGCCTACCACAGCCGGGTCGACATCCCCGGCGCGCTGGCCGAGGCGACGGCCCGCCGCCCGCGCCTGCGCGTGCACCGGGGCGCCACCCTCGGCCCGCACCCGCTGCTGGTCACCGCGCTGGAGCGGCGCCTGGCCGAGGCGGGCGTGCCACCCGGCGACCCCGGGACCGCCGTGGTGCTGGTCTCGGCCGGCTCCAGCGACCCGCGCGCCAACGCGGCGGTCGCCGGGATCGCCGCCGACTGGGCCGGACGGCGCGGCTGGCGGTCGGTCACCGCAGCCTACGCCTCCGCCACCGGCCCCACCCCGCAGGAGGCGGTGCTGCGGCTGCGGCGCTCCGGGGCCACCCGGATCGCGGTCGCGCCCTACCTGCTGGCCCCCGGCCACTTCGCCGACAAGATCCGCCGCGAGACCCTGGCCGCGGGCGCCGACGCCGTCGCCGACGTCCTGGGCGCGGCCCCGGAGCTCGCGACGGTGCTCCTGGAACGCTACGAGCAGGCCGTCCACCCGGGCGCCCGGTCGGCCACCGCCTGAGGGTCCGGGGCGCGGGCCGCCGGGCACGCAGGAACCCGGTGCCCGGGAGCGTCTCAGGGAACCCGTGAAGGCGCGGCGCTCCTGCCCTCGCAACGCAGCCGCACGACCTCACCGGTGGCCGGGTCCACCTGACGCAGGTCATCCCGGCAGACCGGGTCGACCAGCTCATGCACCATGATCACCCAGTGGAGGGGGAAGCCGGCCGATCCGGCGAGCTGCTCCTCCCAGCCGTCGAAGAGGTCCTCCGTCCGGGTGAAGAGTCCGTCGACGTCCTCGCCCTCGACGTCGACCTCGCCGGGCAGCACGGCCGCCGACACGACCCTGTTCCCGGCGCTCAGGCCGGTCACCCGTTCCTCCCGGGCCGCCACCACGACGTCTCCGCCGGGAGCCGTGCCGCAGAACTGCTTCCACGGAGCGCCCCCGTCGACCCAGACGAGCACCCGCCGCAGCGGCCCGGAACAGTGGACGCGCACCGTGAACGAGCCGTTCGCGGGACCGATCCGGAGCTCTTCGCGCTTCCCCCCGATCCCGTACTCCCGGCTCGCGATCCGCAGGCCGGGAAACGGCCCTCCCAGCGGTTGCGACGTGGCCGGGAGGGTGGGAGACGGCTGGGCCATGACACCGGTCCAGACGTCGTGGGGGACGTCGGCGGCGTCGCCCGCGGGCACCTGGAGGGCCACCGCCGCGACGAGGCCGGCGGCGACCAGACCGCCCAGCGCGCGGCGGCGGCGTCTGATGGGGACGACGGGGTCACGCCCACAGCGGTGGACGGGACCGGGGCCCGCTCACGGGTCCGGAGCGTGCTCACGACCCCCGTCCGTCCCCGCCGTGCTTTCGCCCCGCGCGGCGCGGCACCCGGCGTCGGGAACGACCGCGCGCAGGGGTCCGCGGCCCCGTGGACGGCGTACCCGTCAGTGGCCGGGCGGAGGCGGCGGAGGCGGACCCGGGTGCGGAGGCGCCGCGGGGTACTGCGGGGCCTGCGGCGGCCGGTGGGGGTGCCACGCGTGCGGGTCCGGCGCCTGCTCCGCACCGTGCGCGTGGAACCCGTGGCCGGACGCGTGGAGCGAGTGCGGGGAGCCGGGCGGCAGCGGGGGGCGGGGCTCTCCGGTGAGCTCGCCGCGGAGCTCGCGCCACTGCTCCCGCCAGGCGGCCCAGGCCTTCTGGACGGGCTTGGCGCGCGAGTCGCCGATCACCTTGACGTCTCCCAGGACCGCGTAGGCCCGGACCCGGACGACCGGCGCGTTCGTCCCCGGGGGCGCCTCGGCGACCTGGACCTTCTTGTCGCCCAGCACGGCGACGCCCTCCAGCTCGACGTTCACGCCGTCCGGGACGATGATCTTCACGTCGCCCAGCACGGAGGTGGCCACGATGTCGACCACCTCGGTGCGGACCTCGGCCAGGCGCAGGTCCAGCGTGACGTCACCCAGCACGGCGACGGCGCCGAGCGGCTTGTCGATCCGCCACTGACCGCGCCGCTTGGAGTCGCCCAGCACGGCCACGAACCAGCGCCGCAGCCGGCCGCCCTCGGGAGCGGGGCCCTGCGCGTGGGCGGGGGCGGCGGCCTCGCCGGCGGCCGGCAGGTCCGAGGTGACCACGTCGAGCTCGGCCCGGGTCACGGCGCTGTAGGCCGCCTCGGTGCGCTCGGTCAGTTCGCCGAGGGTCAGCCGCCCCTCGACGGAGGCGACCCGCAACCGCTCGACAACGGCCTCCCGCTCGGCGTCGGAGGCCCGCATCGCACCGGGATCATTCATGACTCACAACATATCGCGAGTTACCCGGCCAAAGGATCCTTCGTAGGGAGGAGGTAAGGGTAACCAGACCGGATGACCCCCTCTGTCACGCTTCCCTGCCGTGTCAGTGGTGCGATCATCGGTTCTCCAGCGGCTGCCAGCCTCCGTCGTCGGCTCCGGACCACAGGTCGATCTCCCGGTCGGCCAGCGCCGCGCGCAGCTCGTCCGGCGTCAGCCAGGAGTCGAGCGGGACGATGCCCGGAGCCCGCAGCCGCCCGGAGAGCAGCCGCTCGACGGCGATGCCGGCCAGCAACGAGGGGATGCGGCCGCCGTCCCGAACAGCGGTCATCCCCAGCTTCCGGGTCACCGGCCGCCCGCCCCGCTCCCCGGTGAGGGTGACGGTGAAGCCCCCCGCCTCGTCACCGGCCCGGCCGACGAGCCAGGAAACCCCGCGCACCAGCGGTGTCCAGCGCTGCGGAGCGCGGGGGCGGCCGGTCCGCGCGCGCAACGCGGCGAAAAGCCCCAGCGCCCGGTTGACGACGGTGAATTCGGTTCCGGCCTTGAAGCTGATCGTGCCCGCACCGCAGAGCTCGTCGAGTACGTCCAGGTCGGCCATCTCGTACACCTGGTGGACCAGCCGCCGGCCGATGGGCGGCGGGAAGAGGGCCCATTCCGGCTCGGACCAGCCATGCACCACCGTGGGCACACCACCGCGAGGAGCGGTGAACCGGAGTCCCGCACCGTGCAGCAGCGCGCCGAACATCGCCGGACCCCGGTGCCGCCGGGTGTCGGGGGCCGCGCAGCAGGCGACGGTGTCGACACGGTCCAGGCCACGCGCGAGGTCGGCGACGACGAGGGCCTGGAGACCGGGTACGACCGACGCTCCGGTCAGGACGGGTGCCGTCGCCGATCGGGCCAGGGCCAGGGCGCCGCGCCGGAAGGCGCGGTCCTCCGAGATGTCCACGTACGGAACACCGGCCGCCACCGCCGCCCGTAACGGTTCCCACGGCCCGGTGCCCGGGCCGCCGAGGGCCTGGAAAGGGCCTGCGCAATGGACGACCGCCGCCGCGCCGTCGACGATCCCGCGCAGCCGGTCCGGCTCGGTGTGGTCGCCCCGGACCCAGCGGACCCGGGCGGAGCCGAACCCGGGGTCCGGAGGGCGCCGGGCGACCACCGTGACGCGCACGGCCGGCTGACGCAGGAGATCGGCGACGACGTACCGGCCGTAGAACCCGGTGCCGCCGATCACCACGATGTTCGGTTCGCCCATGTGACCGAAGGCTACTGCGGAGCAGAATGCGATCGTGCCCATACCCCGCCAGCGTCTGCACCGCCGCGTCTTCATGGCCGCCGGCCTCTACAACATCGCCTGGGGCTGCTACGCGGCCGTCGACCCGCAGTGGCTGTTCCGGGTCGCCGGCATGACGCCGCAGAACCATCCGCAGATCTTCATGACCCTCGGCATGGTGCTCGGCCTGTACGGCGTGCTCTATCTGGACGTCGCCCTGCGCCCCTCCGAGGGCTTCCTCATCGCGGCGGTCGGCCTGGCCGGCAAGCTCCTCGGACCGCTGGGGTGGCTGTGGCTGGCCCTCACCCGGGAGTGGCCCCTCGCCTCGGGCATCGTCCTCGTCACCAACGACCTGATCTGGTGGATCCCCTTCGCGCTCTACCTGCGCGACTGCCTGCCGCAGTGGCGCGCGCGGTATGCACCGCGCGGCCGGGCACCGGGCCTGTGACGCCGTACGGCCGACCGGGGGGCGCACGCCCTATGATCCGGAGACATGTACCGAGAACTCCTGGACGCGGTGGCGGGCGACGACGCCGAGCGGGTCGAGCGGCTGCTGCAGGGCGGGACGGGCGCCGATCCCGACGGCGCCGGCGAGTCCACGGCCCTGTACCTGGCGTCGACGCGCGGCCGCACGCCGATCGTGCGCGCCCTGCTGGCCCACGGCGCCGACCCGAACCGGATCAGCGGCGGCGAGGACGAGGGGCTGCCCCTGTGCGCGGCCGCGGCCTGGGACCGCACCGAGGTCGTCGAGGCGCTGCTGGCCGCCGGCGCCGACCCGTCCGGCCGGGCGTACGGGTGGACGCCCGTGCTGTGGGCCGCGGCCAACGGGCGGGCCGACGCGCTGCGCGCGCTGATCGCCGCCGGGGCGAGCCCGGAGGACGCCACGGACGGCGGCGACACCGCGCTCACCCTGGCGGCCCGGCGCGGCGCGCTGGGCGCCGTGACCGTGCTGCTGGAGCGCGGGGCCGACCCGCGGCGGACCGACGGCGACGGTGACACGCCGCTGGCCATCGCCTACGACTGGCTCGGCACGCAGCTGGAGAGCGCGCTGCTGGAGCAGGTGACCGAGCAGGCGCCCGAGGGCTCCCAGTTCGTCGTGGGGCGCAGCAGGGCCGCGGACGGCACGGACCTGGTGACCGTCGCGGCCGTGGGCCCGGACGGGGAGCGCGTGGCCGAGCTCCAGTGCCAGCGCGGTCACGCGGCCATCGCGACCCTGCTGGAGGACGCGACCGGCGAGCGGCTGCCCTTCGACGAGATGGTCGAGCGCGCGCTGCCGTACCGGGACGTCGACGAGGAGGCCGAGACCTGGTGGACCGTGGTGAGCTCGCTGAGCCGGCGCGGCGACGGGGCGACCTTCGACGCGGCGGCGCGGCTGTGCGTCAGCGAGGACCCGCGCAAGCGGGAGTTCGCCGTCGACGTGCTGGCCCGGTTCGGCTTCACCGACGAGGAGAAGCCCTACCTGGAGGAGACGCTGCCGATCCTGCGGCGGATGGCGGCCACCGAGGGCGACGAGCGGGTGCTGCGCTCGGTGCTGGGCGCGCTCGGCCACCACGGCGACTCGCGGGCGCTGCCCGAGGTCCTGGAGATCATCACCTCCGAGGGCTGGACCCGCACCCAGGCCGACCCGGCCGCACTGGCCGCCGTCCTGCCCCGGGGCCACGCCGAGGGGCTGGCGCTGCTCATCTCGATGACCGAGGATCCGGACGAGGAGGTCCGCGACTGGGCCACCATGGGCCTGGCGGGCCTCCCGGAGGACAGCGAGCAGATCCGCGACGCGCTGGCCGCGCGGCTCGACGACGAGGACCTGAACACGGTGGCCGAGGCCACGCACGGCCTGGCCGTCCGGGGCGACGCCCGCGCCCGCAGGGGCGCCGAGCGTGTGCTGGCCGAGAGCGACGAGGACGACGACTACATCCGCGACCTGGTCAAGGACGCGTGACCCGGCGGCCCGGAGCCGCGTTCCCCGGCGCGGGCCGCGGGGAGCGCGGACCCGGCCGTCGCCCTCGATGACCACCGCCGCGGCTCACCGCGGGCGGGGGGCGCGGCCCGTCGGCGGGGGGTACGGCGCCGGGCGGGCGGGCACTGCTCCGGGCAGGCGGCACGGCTCGGAGCAGGCGGCACGGCTCCGGACGGTGAACGCGGCGCGACAGATGGACAAAGGCCAATAAACCACCAGAAAACACCACGGTACATGTACGGAAAATCGGACATGCGGCTACGGATGGGTGTGTCAATCTTCGAGAAGCGTGCTGAGATGAGGGGCAGGACCCGCTGACGGGTCGGACGAGTCCATCGGAGGCCGCACGTGACCCACGACGTCTTCAACCAGGCCCACCCGCTCAGCGGCCACGACGTGTCCGCCGACGCCGCGCTCGTGGAGGGTGTCACCCGCGAAGGAGCCGGCTGGGCCACCGGGGAGCTGCACCGGCTCGGCGTGCTCGCCGGCTCGGAGCAGGCCCGGGAGTGGGGGCGGCTGGCGAACGAGCACCCTCCCGTGCTGCGCACCCACGACCGCTACGGGCGGCGGATCGACGAGGTGGAGTTCCACCCCGCCTGGCACGAACTGATGACCGTGGCGGTCGAGAACGGCATGCACGCCACTCCGTGGGCGAGCGCCCGGCCGGGCGCGCACGTGGCCCGCGCCGCCAAGTTCTACGTCTGGAGCCAGGTCGAGGCCGGGCACGGCTGCCCGATCTCGATGACCTACGCCTCGGTGGCCGCGCTGCGGCACAGCCCGGCGCTCGCCGCGGAGTGGGAGCCCCTGCTGAGCTCCCGGAGCTACGACTTCGGCCTGCGCCCGCCGCCGGGCAAGCGCGGGGCGCTCGCCGGGATGGCGATGACCGAGAAGCAGGGCGGTTCCGACGTGCGCGCCAACACCACGCGCGCCGAACCGGCGGGCGACGGCAGCTACGTCGTGACCGGGCACAAGTGGTTCAACTCCGCCCCGATGTGCGACGCCTTCCTGGTGCTCGCCCAGGCGCCCGGCGGGCTGTCGTGCTTCCTGCTCCCCCGGGTGCTGCCGGACGGCACCCGCAACGCCATGCACCTGATGCGGCTGAAGGACAAGCTGGGCAACCGGTCCAACGCCAGCGCCGAGGTGGAGTACCACGGTGCGACCGCCTGGCTGGTGGGCGAGGAGGGCCGGGGCGTGCGGACCATCCTGGAGATGGTCAACATGACGCGGCTGGACTGCGTGATCGGCTCCGCGGCCGGCATGCGGTACGGGGTGACGCATGCCGTCCACCACGCCATGAACCGCGGCGCGTTCGGCAGGAGGCTCGTCGACCAGCCGCTGATGCGCAACGTCCTGGCCGACCTGGCCCTGGAGTCGGAGGCCGCGACGGTGCT
The DNA here is from genome assembly GCF_039534445.1 of Streptosporangium fragile. Classification (NCBI taxonomy): domain Bacteria; kingdom Bacillati; phylum Actinomycetota; class Actinomycetes; order Streptosporangiales; family Streptosporangiaceae; genus Streptosporangium; species Streptosporangium fragile. The sequence continues at coordinate 27,294 of NZ_BAAAVI010000020.1, forward strand.
CATGACACGGCTGGCCGGGGCGACCGACCGGGCCATCGCCGGCGACCGGGCCGAGAGCGCGCTGCGCCGCGCCGCGCTGGCCGCCGCCAAGTACTGGGTCTGCAAACGCGCCCCGGTGCACGCGGCGGAGGCCCTGGAGTGCCTGGGCGGCAACGGCTACGTCGAGGAGTCGCAGATGCCGCGGCTGTTCCGCGAGTCACCGCTGAACGGTATCTGGGAGGGCTCGGGAAACATCGCGGCGCTGGACGTGCTGCGTGTCCTGGGGCGCGAGCCCGAGGCGCAGGAGGCGTTCTTCGCGGAGGTCTCACTCGCCGCGGGCGCCGACCGGCGCCTGGACGAGGCCGCCGACCGGCTGCGCAAGTCGCTGGGCGACACCGCCGACGCCGAGGCCCGCGCCCGGCGGATCGCCGAGGACATGGCGCTGGTCCTGCAGGGCTCCCTCCTGGTGCGACTGGCTCCCCCGGCCGTCGCCGACGCCTTCTGTGCCTCCCGCCTGTCCGGCGATTCGGGGGGCGCCCTCGGCACCCTGCCCTCGGGCCTGGACCTGGACGCCCTCATCGCGCGCGGCGCCCCCGCCTGAGCCCTTCCCGCGGCTCCCGGAGCCTTCCGTTCCAGGGTTCCGGAAAGGCCCGCCCCGGTTCCCGGAAAACCTCCGCGGTTCCTGCCGCCCGCCCTCGGCGGCGGTTCCCAGGCCGCACGGTGGGACGGGAGCCGTTCGGCGGCGGTCAGCCGGCGGACTACGGGACGGCCGGAACGATCAAGGGCGTCAACAGGTGCTCCAGGGGGCGACGGAGCGATCTCGGCGAGTATGGTCGTTCATGGCTGACCCTCAGTGATCGAAAGGAAAATCGCCATGGCGACGACACGTACCGCGACGACCCAGTGGAAGGGCGCGCTCCTCGACGGGTCGGGCACCGTCTCGCTCGACTCCTCCGGGGTGGGCACGTTCGACGTGTCCTGGCCCTCCCGGGCCGAGCAGGCCAACGGCAAGACCTCGCCCGAGGAGCTCATCGCGGCCGCGCACTCCTCGTGCTTCTCGATGGCCCTGTCCCACGGGCTGGCCCAGGCCGGCACCCCGCCGCAGTCCATCGAGACCAAGGCGGACGTGACCTTCCAGCCCGGCGAGGGCATCACCGGGATCGTCATCTCGGTCCGCGCGCAGGTCGACGGCCTGACCGCCGAGCAGTTCCAGGAGGCGGCCGAGAACGCCAAGGCCAACTGCCCGGTGAGCAAGGCTCTCGCCGGCACGACGATCAGCCTCAACGCCGAGCTGCTGAGCTGATCACGGCCTCCTGACGATCACGCGTGCCCGGCCGGGCACGCGTGATCGCATGCCTGGGCCGGGTCACGGGCCCGGCCCGCCGGCCGAGGACTTCCCGCGACCGGAAAGCGCGCGCCGGACGCCCGCTGTGACAGGGCTTGCACCGTGCGCCGTTATTCGATCTCCAATACCACACTAAGGTGACAACAACGAAACACCCTGCACAAGGGGGCCTGACTGGAGGAGAATAGGGTCACATGCGCGAAATCTGGCCGGGAGAGCCGTATCCACTCGGTGGCACCTGGGATGGCGTGGGCACCAACTTCTCGGTGTTCTCGGAGGTCGCCGAGCGAGTCGAGCTGTGCCTTTTCGGAGACGACGGCAGCGAGGAACGCCTCGACCTGGCCGAGGTCGACGGGTTCGTCTGGCACGGCTACGTCCCCGGCGTCATGCCCGGGCAGCGGTACGGCTACCGCGTGCACGGCCCCAACGACCCCTCCCGGGGGCAGCGGTGCAACCCCGCCAAGCTGCTCCTCGACCCCTACGCCAAGGCCGTCGAGGGCGAGCTCGCCTGGAACGAGGCCCTGTTCTCCTACAAGTTCACCGACCCGAGCATCCGCAACGACGAGGACAGCGCGCCGTTCATGCCGAAGAACGTGGTGGTCAACCCGTTCTTCGAGTGGGGTGACGACCGGCTGCCGCGCACCCCGTACCACCAGACCGTCATCTACGAGGCGCACGTGCGCGGGCTGACCATGCGCCACCCCGCGGTCCCCGAGGAGAAACGCGGCACGTACGCGGGGCTGAGCCACCCGGCGGTCATCGAGCACCTGCTGAGCCTGGGCGTCACCGCGGTCGAGCTGATGCCGGTGCACCAGTTCGTGCCCGAGCACGCGATGGTGGCCCGGGGGCTGACGAACTACTGGGGCTACAACACGATCGCCTACCTGGCCCCGCACGGCGCCTACTCCGGCTCGGGGCAGCGCGGCGGGCAGGTGCAGGAGTTCAAGGCGATGGTGCGGGCGCTGCACGAGGCCGGGATCGAGGTCATCCTCGACGTGGTCTACAACCACACCGCCGAGGGCGACCACATGGGGCCCACGCTGGGCTTCCGCGGCATCGACAACAACGCCTACTACCGGCTCCACGACGGCGACCGGCGCTACTACCTCGACTACACCGGCTGCGGCAACTCCCTCAACGTCCGCTCGCCGCACGCGCTCCAGCTCATCATGGACTCACTGCGCTACTGGGTCCTGGAGATGCACGTGGACGGCTTCCGGTTCGACCTGGCCGCCGCCCTGGCCCGCGAGCTGCACGACGTCGACCGGCTGAGCGCGTTCTTCGACCTGATCCAGCAGGACCCGGTGATCTCCCAGGTGAAGCTGATCGCCGAACCGTGGGACGTGGGGCCCGGCGGCTACCAGGTCGGCAACTTCCCCCCGCTGTGGACGGAGTGGAACGGCAAGTACCGCGACTGTGTCCGTGACTTCTGGCGCGGCAGCGGGTCCGCGTTGCCGGAGTTCGCCTCGCGGCTGACCGGCTCGGCCGACCTGTACGCCGTCTCCGGCCGCCGCCCGGTGGCCTCGATCAACTTCGTCACCTGCCATGACGGGTTCACGCTGACGGACCTGGTCTCCTACGACCGCAAGCACAACGAGGAGAACGGGGAGAACAACCGCGACGGCACCGACGACAACCGGTCGTGGAACTGCGGGGCCGAGGGCCCGGTGGAGGACCCGCAGATCATGCGCCTGCGCCGGCGTCAGCGCCGCAACTTCCTGACCACGCTGTTCATCTCGCAGGGTGTGCCGATGCTGCTGGCCGGCGACGAGTTCGGCCGGACCCAGGGCGGCAACAACAACGCCTATTGCCAGGACAACGAGATCTCCTGGATCGACTGGTCGCTGGCCAAGACCGAGGGCGACCTCCTCGACTTCGTCAGGGGCCTGTCGAAGCTGCGGCGCGAGCACCCGGTCTTCCAGCGGCGCCGCTTCTTCCACGGCCGCAGGGCCGACGACGGCACCCGCGACATCGTCTGGCTGACCCCGTCCGGCGAGGAGATGTCGGCGGCCGACTGGCACACCGGCTACGCCAAGTCGCTGACCGTCTTCCTGAACGGCGACGCCATCACCGAACCCGGCACGCGCGGCGAGCCGATCGTGGACGACTCGTTCCTGCTCCTGATCAACGCCCATCACGAGGACATGTCCTTCACCCTGCCCGAGCCGAAGTACGGCGAGCGCTGGCGGAGCGTGCTGAACACCGCCGACGAGGGGCCGCAGGAGGCGCCACGGGAGGAGTCGTGGCCGGCGGAGGCCGTGGTCTCGGTGGCCGACCGCTCGATGCGCATCCTGCGCTGCGTGAGGGCCTCCTAGGGCTCCTCCGTTCCCGGGCGTGTCGGGCCGGTGGCGCGGCCGCCGCCTCGATCGGCCTGGACCGCCCGAGAACGGCCGGAGCACCCGGGGACCGCCGGGCCCCGGCCCTGGGGGCCCGGGGACGGCTCTGAGGCCTTCTCCGGGGCTCCTCAGGCTCCGGACGCGATGGCCGCGGTGAGCAGCACCAGCACGAACGTCGTCACGCCCGCGATCCCGTGCAGCAGGACCGCCACCGTGGGAAAGCGCTGCTCGGCGCCGCGGGCGTGACGGCCGCCCCCGAGCCAGCGGGTGAACATCACGAAACCGAGCAGGGCGGAGGCCGCGAGCACGCCGAAGGAGAGCCAGGCGAAGGTCCGCTCCAGGGTGAGGACGTAGGCGATCCAGCAGGCCAGCGCGGAGACCGCGAGGGCCGGGTGGGTGAAGACCAGCAGGGCCGGAAAGCGAGTGATCTTGGTCGCCTGCTGGCGCAGCCCTCCGCCGGAGAGCCACAGATAGAGCAGGTAGATCCCCACCATCGCGGAGATCGACCATGTCACGATCGCGACCAACCCCACGCAGCCCTCCCGTGTCTCCCACCTCGAATCATGTAACGCGGGCCATCCGAAGTCACTACGGGCTGTCGAATCCGTTATCGGCGAGCTGGGAGAACACCCGGATCGCCGCGCCGCGGCGGTGCTGTGCCAAGGTGAAGGAATGCGCCTCATCCACCCCGAGCCGTCGGCCGAGGTCGACCTCGCCCGGGCCTACGCCTACCCGGACGGCCCCTGCCTCCGGCTCAACATGGTCACCAGCGCCGACGGCGGCACCTGGCTGGACGGGCTGTCCGGCGGGTTGTCCGGCAGGGGCGACCGGAAGGTCTTCGGCGTGCTGCGCGGGCTGGCCGACGTCGTGGTGGCCGGAGCGGCGACCGTACGGGCCGAGGGATACGGCCCGGCCCGGCCCCGGGAGTCGTGGCGGACGCTGCGTGAGGGCCGCCCGGCGGCGCCGCCGGTGGCCGTGATCACCCGGCGGCTCGAGCTGGACCTGACCCGCCCGCTGTTCACCGAGGCGGAGCCGGACGCGCGGACGATTCTCATCACCTGTGAGGCCGCGCCCCGGGAGCGGCGTGCGGAGGCGGCCCGGCACGCCGAGGTGATCGTGGCCGGGGGTGACCGGGTGGATCCGGCGCTCGCGATGAAGGAGCTCGCCGAGCGCGGCCTGACCCGGGTGCTGTGCGAGGGCGGCCCGAAGATCAACGCTCAGCTGGCCGCGGCGGGCCTGGTCGACGAGCTCTGCCTGACGATGAGCCCGCTGCTGATCGGCGGCGACGCCGCCCGCGCCCTCGACGGCCCGCCCTCCCACACCAGCCTGCGCCTGGCCCACGTGCTGGAGGACGAGGGGTTCCTGTTCATCCGCTACGTCCGCAGGAGCGGCCCCCTCCAGGAGGGCGGAGCGGTCTAGGGCGCCTCGGGGACGGGAAGGGACGGGAGGGGACGGGAGCCTACGCGCGGGCGGAGCCGTGCGCCCGGACGGGCGCGCGATCACCGCATGCGCGGACGGAGGCCGCACCGCATGCGCGGACGGGCGCGATCACCGCCGTTCGCAGGGGCGGCCGTGCGGACATCACCGTTCGCGTGGACAGACGGCCAATAAAGCGATATATCTCGACTATGGCACGATCATCCGCCTCCGGCGACGAACTGCGCGCCGCGATGGAGGCCCGCAAGGACCTCGGGCCCGAGTACGAGGACTCCCTCATCGCGAACTTCCTGGACAAGATGGACCAGGAGATCGACAAGCGGGTGGACGACCGGCTCGCCACCCGCGCCCGCGCGTCGAACCCCCCGGTCCGCCCGTCGGTGGACGCCGGGCAGCGGCTGGCACTGGCGATCATCTCCCTGTCACTCGGGGTGCCCGGATCGGTGGCGCTGTCCTTCTCCGAGATGGGCGACTCGGTCGGGTTCATATTCGTCCTGGTGCTCCTCTGGCTCGGGATCATCGGCGTGAACCTGTCGTTCACCCTCGGCAGGCGCCGGTCGGACTGAACGGCGCCATCCGCTTCCACTCCCGGGTCAAGCAAGCGTACGCTTGGTCAAGATTCCGGTACGGCCCGACGCGCGGGAGTGACGAGTGAACGAGTACCGCAACCTGATCGGCGGCCGGTTGGCGGCCGCGGCCGACGGCCGCACGCTGGACTCGGTCAACCCGGCCACCGGTGAGGTCTGGGCCCGGGTCCCGGCGAGCGGCAGGGCCGACGCGGAGGCGGCCGTGGCGGCGGCGCGCGAGGCTTTCCCCGCCTGGTCGGGCATGCCCGCGCTCGGCCGGGCGCGCTTCCTGCGCAAGGTCGCCGAGGTCTTCGCCGGGCACGCCGAGGAGCTGGCCAGGATCGAGACCCGCGACAACGGGCGCATCCTGCGGGACACCCTGCGGAAGGACCTGCCCGGGATGACCCACCTGTGGCAGATCGCCGCCGGTCAGGCGCTCGACGCGGTCAAGGGCGAGACCGTGATCCTCGGCCCGACGAGCCTGGGCCTGACCCGGCGAGAGCCGTACGGTGTCGCGCTGTGCGTCATCCCGTGGAACTCCCCCATCTCGACCTTCTCCGCCAAGGCCGCGTACGCGCTGGCGGCGGGCAACACCGTGATCGTCAAGCCCGCCGAGCAGGCCTGCGCCTCGGTGCTGCGGCTCGGCGAACTCCTGGCCGACGTGCTCCCGCCCGGCGTGCTCAACATCGTCAGCGGCCTCGGCGAGGACGTCGGCGATCCGCTGGTCCGGCACCGCGGGATCAACAAGATCAGCCTGACCGGTTCCACCCAGACCGGGCAGGCGATCACCCGCGCCTCGGCCGACCATCTCAAGCCGCTCACGTTCGAACTCGGCGGCAAGTCGCCGAACATCGTCTTCTCCGACGCCGACCTGGACGCCGCCGCCCGGGGGGTGACCGTCGACTCGGTCTACACCGGCAACGCCGGGCAGGTCTGCGTGGCGGGGTCGCGCATCCTCATCCACCGGCCGATCTGGGACGAGATGATCGAGCGGATCACCGCTCTCGCCGCGGAGGTGCGGCTGGGCGACCCGCTCGACCTGGACACCACGATGGGTCCGATCGTCTCCGCGGGACAGCACGAGCGGGTCGTCTCCTACCTGGAGATCGCCGAGAAGGAGGGCGCCGAACTGCTGTTCGGCGGCCAGGCGGGGGCCGACGTGGTGCCCTCCCTGCCCGGCGGCTACTGGGTGGCGCCCACGCTCTACACCACCTCGGACAACAGGTTGCGCGTCTGCCAGGAGGAGATCTTCGGCCCGGTCGCCGTGGCCATCCCCTTCGACACCGACGACGAGGCCCTGGCCGTCGCCAACGACTCCCCCTACGGGCTCGCCGCGGGCGTGTGGACCCGCGACCTCGCCCGTGCCCACCGGTTCGTCGGCGCCCTGCAGAGCGGCACCGTCTGGGTCAACACCTTCCGGCAGATGCCCCCCGGGCTCCCGTTCGGCGGCGTCAAGGACTCCGGCTACGGGCACGACGCGGTCCTGGAGTACACACGGGAGAAGGCCGCGATCATCCAGACCTGACGGCGCACCGGAGACACCGGACGCCGGGCGGTGGGGTGGGTCCGTCCCGGAGCCGCCGCGGCGGCGGGACCGGGCACTCGACGGGACGGACCTCGTGATCACCCGTCCCGCCCACCGGCTCCGGGCGCTGGCGCGCCACCCGGATGGCGGCGTCGAGGCCGGTCCGCGGCGCGCGGAGCGGCCGGACGGGTGACCTCACCCTGTAGTGGGAAGGCGAAACACCCCCACACTCTCAAAGACGCAAAAAACAGCATCCCCGGATGCTTCGCCCATCAAGATTTTCCCGGGGCGCGAGCGGCCTCCCGTCCCCGTCACCCACCCACGCGAGCACATAGGCTAATGGGATGGACAAGGTGGTAAAGAGCGACGCCGAATGGCGCGTCCAGCTCTCTCCCGAGGAGTTTCACGTGCTCCGGCAGGCCGGGACCGAGCGGCCCTTCACCGGGGAGTACGTCAACACCAAGACCGAGGGCGTCTACAACTGCCGCGCCTGCGGCGCGGAGCTGTTCCGGTCCGAGACCAAGTTCGACAGCCACTGCGGCTGGCCGAGCTTCTACGAGCCGTCGAAGTCGGAGGCGGTGACGCTGATCGAGGACCGCTCGCTGGGCATGGTCCGCACCGAAGTCCGCTGCGCGACCTGCGACTCGCACCTCGGCCATGTTTTCCACGGTGAGGGCTACGGCACGCCCACCGACGACCGCTACTGCATCAACTCCGTCTCGCTGAGGCTGGAGGCCGCGGAGTAGCCGCCGGCCCGCACGGCGAGGCCCCGCGGACCGGGTGCCGCGTCCGCGGGGCCTCGCCGCGCCCCGGCTCGCCCCGGCCGCCCGGGATCGCCTCCCGCCGCCCCGGGTCACCGGGGGCGGCGTCACGAGCGGCACCGCCGCCCGGCCGCCCCGACGGTTAAGGATCGGCCGGGAGGGGCAGAGCGTCATCACGCACTGTATGCGGATCCCTCCGCAGCGTATCCCCCAAGGAGCCCCCGTGCATCTCCGTCACAGGTGGGAGATCATCGAGGCCATCGGCCGAGTGATCACCCAACGCTGCGCGATCTGCGGCAAGACCAGGGTCCGGGTGACCTCGGCACCGCCCGAGGGGCGTCACCCGCCGGGTTCGGGGTATGTGATCCGGCAGTCGGAGTCGTCGGGGCCGAGGACGTTGGCCAGGACCGGGTTGCCGTTCTCACCGAACTCCGCCTGGACGAAGACCACCGGGCTGGGCGTGCCGAGCTCCCCGACGAGGTAGTCGAGGCCCGCCTCGCACAGCTTGATGGCCTGCTTGGAGTTGCCCGCCGACTCCGGCAGGTCCGTGTATATGCGGAGATAGCCGCCGACCATGCGGATGTCCTTGACCCGCTTCATCGCCTTCCGGCTCTCGAAGAAGGCGACCGCCTGCTCGTCGGTGTGCCGGGACGGCCCGGCCGCCTCGGCCTCCTTATCCTTCTCGCTCTTCTTTTTCTTCTTCTTCGTGCTCTTCGCGTTCTTCGCCTCGTCCTCGGCCCCGCCCTCGGACGGCGCGCCCGAACCGGCCTGACCGGATCCCGCGGCAGCCTTGGCCGTGTCGACGTCGGCGGCCACCACCGTCCCGTCACCGGCCGCCTGCTGCGGCGCCGCCGCGACCGCGGGGGCGTCGGGAGCCGCCGCCCGGGCCGCCCCGCCCGCGGACCGGTCGTCGCCCGGCAGCCACATGGCGCCCGCGAGCACCCCGACCGCCAGTGCGGCGGCGCCTATCGAGACGTCGAGAGCCCGTGGCCCGGACTTCTTCCTCCGGCGCCCCCGCGTCCGCCGCCTGGACCGTACCAGGCCTTCGCCCCTGTTCACCCTCGGCCTCACATAGACAGGTGATTTTTCCCGAGTATGGCAAAACCAAAGGAACGGTAAAGAGTCTTCGCCGGGATTGTTGCGGAGCCGACGCTCCCGGCCGTACCTGGCGTACCTCGCGGAACAGCGGCCCCACCGCCGCCGGGACGATCCGGCGCGGCGCCTCCGGCCCGCTCCGGCGACGCTTCCGGCGGCTACGGCGGCTACGGCAGTGCGGCGACGAGCTCGCTGACCGGCTTGCGGATGCCCGTGTAGAAGGGGATCTCCTCACGGGTGTGCCGCCGGGCCTCGGCCCCGCGCAGGGTCCGCATCAGGTCGACGATGCGGTGCAGCTCGTCGGCCTCGAACGCCAGCATCCACTCGTAGTCGTTCAGCGCGAAGCAGGCCACCGTGTTGGCCCGTACGTCGGGGTAGTCGCGGGCCATCCTGCCGTGCTCGGCGAGCATCCGGCGGCGGTCGGCGTCGTCCAGCAGGTACCACTCCAGGGAGCGCACGAACGGGTAGACGCTCACGTACCGGCGCGGCTCCTCCTCGGCCAGGAAGGCCGGGATGTGCGACTTGTTGAACTCCGCCGGGCGGTGCAGCGCCATCGCCGACCACACGGGCTCCGTCAGCCGGCCCAGGCCGGTGCGGCGGAACCGCGAGTAGGTCTCCTGCAGGTCCTCGGGCGTCGGCGCGTGCCACCAGAACATGAAGTCGGCGTCGCCCCGGAACCCGGCCACGTCGTACAGGCCGCGGGTGACCACGTCCTTCTGCGCCATCTGGGCCAGGAGGTCCTCGACCTCGTCGGCGATGCCCTCACGGTGTCCAGGGGAGCGCTCGCTCATCCTGAAGACCGACCACATCGTGTAGCGGATCACCTGGTTCAGGTCACGTGCCTTGGGCCGCGCCGTGCCGTCCGTCATGCTCACCCCTTTGTCAGCGAATCGGCTCTGTCCTGCCATTCTCCCTCGGGGTCCAGGTGGTCCAGGATCCGGGCCGCCGCGGTGCGGGCGGTGGAGATACAGGCGGGGATGCCGAGCCCGTCGTAGGCGGCCCCGCACAGCGCCAGGCCGGGCTGGGCGGCGACGGCCGCGCGGATGCGGGCGACCCGGTCGAGGTGGCCCACCTCGTACTGCGGCAGGGAGCCGCCCCAGCGGGTCACCCGGGAGTCGCGGGGCAGCCCGCGCACGCCCATGACCTCGACCATCTCGGCCATCGCCAGCGCGACCAGCTCGGCGTCCTCGCGCTGGAGCACGGCCTCCTCGCCGATCCGGCCGATCGAGCAGCGCAGCAGGACCAGGCCGGGATCGGCCCCGGTCAGGTGCGGCCACTTGACCGAGCTGAACGTGGCGGCCTTGATCGGGCGCCCGTCGACCGCGGGAACCAGGTATCCGCTGCCGGTGGGCGGCCGGGAGAACGCCTCGCGGGGGTAGGCGAGGGTGACGATGGCCATGCTGGCGTACTCGATCCTGGCCAGCTCGGCGGCGGCCTGGGGCACCTCGCCGGCGAGCAGGCGGCCGGCCGCGGGGGCGGGGACCGCGACGACGACCGCGTCGGCCTCGATGACCTCCGGCGCGGGCACCGGCCCGGCCACCAGCCGCCAGCCGCCCTCGGTCCGGTGCATCTCCCGGACCATGACCCCGGTCCTGATCTCCGCCCCGGAGGCGGCGGCCACGGCCTCGGGGAGGCTGCCCATGCCCCGGTGGAGCGTGGTGAAGACGGGCCCTGCGTCCTTGGGCGCCTCGGCGGTGATCTCCCGGGCCGCGCCCAGCAGCGACCGCTCGGACCTGGCCGCGATGGCGATCCTCGGCATGGTCGCGTCGAGCGACAGGCGCTCGGCCACGCCCGCGTAGACGCCGCCGAGCAGCGGCTCGACGAGGCGGTCGACCACCTCGCCGCCCATCCTCGCGCGGATGTACGCGGCCACCGAGACGTCACCCCTGATGCGGGTGGCCGGGAGGACCTGGTCGAGCGGGACCCGGGCCAGGCCGCCGGGGCTGAGGATGCCCGACCTGGCCAGCGCGGCGAGGTCGGACGGCACGCCCATGACGTGCCCCTTCGGCATGGGCCGCAGCGCGCCCCTGGTCAGGATGGCCGCCTGGACGGTGCCGGGGGTCCGCAGCTCGTCGCCGAGACCCACCATCCGGGCCAGTTCCCTGCCCTCGGGGCGCCGGGCGAGCATCGCCTCGGCCCCCGCGTCCACCGGGACGCCCGCCACCTCGGTGGCGTGGAGCTTGCCGCCGACCCGCGCGGCGCCGTCGAGGACGGTGACCCGGACGCGATCGCCGCCCTGCCGCAGGTACCACGCGGCGGCCAGCCCGGCGATGCCGCCCCCGACGACCACCACATGTGACCGCTTGCCTTCCATGACTCCTGACCGTACCGCCCCCCATGCCCGGTCGTGTGGCCCCCACCCCCGTGACCCGATGGCATGGAGAACGTGACGCCATCGTGACTGCCCGGACCAAACCGCACCGCCGCCGGTTCCGTCTTCACGTTCATGAACAGATTCCGGTACGGCCTGCGCCTGGCGGCTCCCCTGGTGGGCCTGGCGCTGACGGTGTGCGCGTGTGGCGGCGGGTCCAGCGGCGAGTCCGCCTCGTACTCGGGCGGGGCCCCGCCGCCCGCCGCCGACGCACAGGCGCCGCCGAAGGCGGTGCCCGCCGGGCCGGGAGCCGCGGAAAGCGGCGGGTCGGAGACCGACCAGGCCCGGACCGGGCAGGTGCAGGTGCAGGTGGTCCCGGAGAACCGCTCGATCATCTACACCGCGGAGATGACGGTCCGGGCCAAGGACGTCGACGCGGCCGCCGACCGGGCCCGGCAGATCGTCACCGCCGCGGGCGGCTACCTGGCCTCCGAGAGGTCGGACGCGTTCTCCGGCGGTGAGGGTTCCGCGACGCTGGTCTTCAAGATCCCGCCGGGCAACTACCCCGGCGCGGTGGAGCGCCTGGGCAAGGACCTCGGCACGCGCGAGTCGCTGCAGCAGAACACCGAGGACGTCACCGAGGAGGTGGCCGACGTCGAGAGCCGCCTGAAGTCCGCCAGGGCGGCGCTGGACTCGCTGCGGACGCTGCTGAAGAAGGCCAACACGATCGGCGAGGTGCTGGAGGTCGAGCGGGAGATCTCCAACCGCGAGAGCGAGCTGGAGTCGCTGCAGGCCAGGCAGAAGAGCCTCGCCTCGCGGACGAGCATGGCGACGCTGACGCTGAACCTGGTCGGCCCGGCGGCGGTGGTCCCCGAGGAGGACGACGGCCCCTCCGGCCTGCTCGGCGGCCTGCGCGCGGGCTGGGAGAGCCTCGTCACCTTCCTGGAGGCCGGCCTGGTCGTGCTGGGCGTGCTGCTGCCGTGGCTGATCGTGATCGTCCCGCTCTGGCTGCTGGTGACCGTCCTTCTCCGCCGCCGCAGGAGGAGGAACGCCCCGGGCTCCCGGATCCGGGCGGACCGGCTCTCCTCCGACCGGCTCCCCGAGGACGAGCCGTCCGAGGACGGGTCCCCCGCCTCCGAGCCCTCCGCGCCCGCCCCCTCGCAGGACTGATCGGGCGGGGGCCGGGCGCGGCGCGGGTCAGCGGGCGGAGGTCTCGTGCACGAAGTCGGTCAGGCGGGCGAGCTGGCCGGGGTCGGTGGCGGGCAGCACGCCGTGGCCGAGGTTGAACACGTGGCCGTCGGCTTTGGCGCCGCGGGCGAGGATGTCGGCCGCGCGGCGCTCGACGACCTCCCAGGGGGCGAGCAGGACGGCCGGATCGAGGTTGCCCTGCAACGCCCTGCCGGGGCCGACCCGGCGGGCGGCCTCGTCGAGCGGGACCCGCCAGTCGACGCCGACCACGTCGGCGCCCGCCTCCCCCAGCAGGCCGAGCAGCTCGCCGGTGCCGACGCCGAAGTGGATGCGCGGGGCGTCCAGGTCCGCCAGGCTGGCGAAGATCCGGCTGGTGTAGGGCAGGACGAACTCCCGGTAGTCGTCGGGCGAGACGGCGCCCACCCACGAGTCGAAGAGCTGCACGGCCGAGGCTCCGGCGGCGAGCTGGACCCGCAGGAAGCCCAGGGTGATCTCGGTGAGCCGGTCCATGAGGGCGTGCCACAACCGCGGCTCGCCGTACATCATGGCCTTGGTGTGGTCGTGGTTCTTGGAGGGGCCGCCCTCGATGAGGTACGACGCCAGCGTGAACGGCGCCCCCGCGAAGCCGATCAGGGGGGTCGCGCCCAGTTCCCCGGTCAGCGCCCGGACGGCCTCGGTGACGTAGGGGACGTCGTCCGGCTCCAGCGGGCGCAGCGCCTCGGCCCCGGCGGCGTCCCTGATCGGCGCGGCCACGACCGGGCCCACGCCGGGCTTGATGTCGAGGTCGACGCCGATCGCCTTGAGCGGGACCACGATGTCGCTGAAGAAGATGGCCGCGTCCACGCCGTAGCGGCGGACCGGCTGCATCGTGATCTCCACGATCAGGTCGGGGGTGGCGCACGCGGTGAGCATCGGCACCCCTCCGCGCACGGCGCGGTACTCGGGCAGCGACCGGCCGGCCTGGCGCATGAACCACACCGGCGTGTGCGGGACGGGCTGGCGTCGGCAGGCGCGCAGGAAAGGAGAGTCGGCAAGCTCGGGAGTCACCTCACCAGGGTGCCATGCCGTGGGGCCGGTCCGCTCACCAAGGCCGACGACCGGCACATTCGGTCCGAAATCACCGGTTATTACATGAGATAACACGTAACAACGCCCAGGCACTGTCAACTGACGATAATGATCGCGTGTCACCGGTTTTGAGTGCTTCGTCCGCTCAAATCCGATGTTGACACGTGCCGCGTAACGCCGTATGGCACGGACAGATCATGTTTGCGGGTACAGTTCCTCCCATCGGCGAATCCGGTCCGCCCCCCGGCTGGTCCAAATCTTCGCCAAGTCACCGCGCGGCATCGATTCCGGCACCACTTTGGGGACACGCCGAGCACGCTGCGCGTAAATGTCGGCGCGACGTGCCAACGTCGGACCACGACCCGACGAAAGGCCCGTGCGATGCCCGCCATGTGGAGTTCACCCGAACATCGCGGTGAGCACTGTGCTTCCCGCGCCGGCGATCGGGTCTCCGGGCAACCGGCCCGTCCCAACGGCCGCGCACCGGGCGAACGCCCCGGGATGACCCGCGTCCGGTACGGTCGCGTCCCGTTCCCGGGAACCCCCGGCCCCGCGACCGCACCCCTCCTCCACACCCCACCGGCACCGGCCTGATCCGCCCCGATGGCTCCCGTGATGGCCCTTACACCCACCCCAGTGGTCCCCATGCGCTCAGTTTCGACCTACGCTTCCGATATGACCCACGGTGACGTCCCGCCCGCTCCCGCGGCCTTCCGGCGCGCGGTGGCCAGCATGCGTCCCGCGGAGGTCAGGCCGGAGATCGAGCTGGAAGACATCCCGGCCCCCCAGCGCCTGGCCCCCTACTCGGCCGCCATCGGCGCCTCGGTCTACCGCGACGACGACGAACTCGCGGTCGGCCGCCTCATCGTGCTCTTCGACCCGGACGGGCAGCGCGGCTGGGAAGGCCAGTTCCGCCTCGTCGCCTACGTCCGGGCCGACATGGAGCCGGAGATCACCGAAGACCCGCTGCTCGGCCCCGTCGCCTGGAGCTGGCTCACCGAGTCGCTCGACACGCACGGCGCCGGCTACACCGCCGCCGGAGGCACCGTCACCAGGGCGGTCTCCGAGGGCTTCGGCAACAAGTCCGAAGACCCGGTGACCACCGAACTGGAACTGCGCGCCTCCTGGTCTCCGCTGCAGGAGGACCTCTCCGGCCACGTCGCCGCCTGGTGCGACCTGATGTGCCTTGCCGCGGGCATGCCACTTCTGCCACCCGACGTGGCGGTGCTGCCGCCGCGCCGTCGCGAGGATCCGGAGCCCTTCAGAACGTGACCGACGAGACGACCATAGTTCCGCTGCTGGAACCCCGCGAGGGGATCCCGCCCGTCATCGAGGACCAGCACGATCTCGCGCGCGTCGTGCGCGCCTTCGCCGAGGGCACCGGCCCCGTCGCCGTGGACGCCGAACGCGCCTCCGGCTACCGCTACAGCGGCCGCGCCTACCTGGTCCAGCTACGCCGCGCCGGCGCCGGCAGCGCCCTGATCGACCCGATCCGCTGCCCCGACCTGTCCGAGCTCGACGCGGCCCTGGCCGACGCCGAGATCGTGCTCCACGCGGCCTCCCAGGACCTGCCGTGCCTGGCGGAGCTGGACTTCCAGCCCCGCGAGCTGTTCGACACCGAGCTGGCCGGCCGGCTGCTCGGCTACGAACGGGTCGGCCTCGGCATGATGGTGGAGAACGTCCTCGGATTCAGGCTGGAGAAGGGCCACTCGGCCGCCGACTGGTCCACCCGCCCGCTGCCCGAAGACTGGCTCCGCTACGCCGCCCTGGACGTCGAGGTCCTGATCGAGCTGCGCGACGCCCTCCACGAGGAGCTGAAGGCCACGGGCAAGCTCGCCTGGGCGCAGGAGGAGTTCGCCGCGGTGCTGGCGTACAAGTCGCCGGGACCGCGCTCCGACCCGTGGCGGCGCACCTCCGGCATCCACAAGGTCCGCTCGCTGCGCGGGCTGGCGGTGGTCCGGGAGCTGTGGACCCTCCGCGACGAGCTCGCCCGCAACTCCGACGTCGCCCCCGGCCGGGTGCTGCCCGACTCGGCGATCGTCACCGCCGCCCTGGAACTGCCCCGCACCACCAAGGCGCTCACCGACATCGCCCCGTTCACCGGTCGCAGCGCCCGGCGGCACCTGCGCGACTGGCTGGCCGCGATCGGCACCGCGCGCTCGCTGCCCGACTCGGAGCTGCCGCAGCCCAGCACCCCCGGCGACGGCCCGCCACCGGCCAACCGGTGGATGGACCGCGACCCGGTGGCCGCCCGGCGGCTGGCCGCCGCCCGGGCCGTGGTGGCCGCGCTCGCCGACGAGCACCACATGCCGACGGAGAACCTGATCCAGCCCGACGCGGTGCGCCGCCTGACCTGGGAGCCCCCCGCGGTCATCGACGACGGCACCGTGGCCGCCCGGCTGCGCGAGCTGGGCGCCCGCGAGTGGCAGATCGGGCTGGTCGCCCACCCGATCGCCAAGGCCCTGATCCGCCTGGAGACCAAGGGCGAGATCTAGGCCGGGTGACTCCCGGAGGCTTTCGAGCCCGCCGGGCCACGCCCTTTACAAAGTAGATCATTGCATTGCCCCCGGCCGTACCCGCCCGGACCGGGGCCCGGCCACCCGCCGAGGCCGCCCGGCGGGTACGGCCGTGCTCTCCCCCGACACCCGCCACCGTCTTTTCGCGGCGGGAGTGAACCGATCCGGCGCCCGCCCGCAACTCACCGATCATGAGACCCTTCGACCTCTGGTCGCACGAGATACGAAGAGCCGGGCCCGGAGCCCTGGCGGCACCCCCGGTGCTGCTGCTGGCCATCACGCTGATGATCGTCTGCAACGGGTTCGGCGCCCACGAGGGCAGCGCCGCGTGGATGCTCCTGGTACTCATCGAGGCGGGCGCCCCGCTCGTCGTCGGCATCGCCGCGGCCTCGATGATCGGCAGTGACCGCATGCTGGAGCTCCAGCTCACCGCGCCGACCTCGTACCGCTCCACCCTGCTGCGCCGCCTGGCCGTGACGCTCGGCTGGACGGGCGTGTGCACCATGGCCGGCTCGGCGCTCGTCATCGCCACCGGCTGGTGGGACCGGCTGGGCGACGCGCCTCAGGGGCTGAGCGCCCAACTCACCTGGCTCTCCCCCGCCCTGTGGATGGCGGCGCTCGGACTGTTCGCCTCCGCCGCGCTGCGCAGCGGCGTGGCCGCCACCACGCTGCTGGCCTTCCTCTGGCTCGCCGAGCAGATGTTCGGGGCTGCCCTGCAGGAGAACCCGGTCACCCGGCTGATCTCCCTGTTCGCCACCACGCAGAAGATCACACCCGAGGACTGGCTGCCCAACCGGCTGACTCTGCTCGCGACCGCCCTGCTGCTCGCCGCGGCCGCCTGGTACCTGCTCGGCGACACCGAGCGCATCCTCGGAGGGGAGAAAGAATGATCGCGACCCTGCGCTACGAGTTCCTGATGCAGGTCCGCCGGCCCGTGATGTGGATCGTCTACGCGCTGACGGTCGCGGTACTCCTCGCGACTGGCCCGGGTTTCTCCACGCTGAGCCTCGGCGGAAGCGACGCGCGGGACGCGAAGACGGCCATGGTGTTGCTGGCCCCCATAATGATGACGCTGATGCCGATCGTCTACGGGTGCATGCTCGCCGACCGGCTCGTCCGCGACCGGCGGCTCGGCGTCGACGCGGTCCTCGACACCACCCCGGCCGACCGCACGGGCCGGCTGGTCGGCAAGTATCTGGGCGCCTGCGCCGCCACCGCGGTACCGTTCCTGGCCGCCTACTTCGCGCGGGCCCTGGTCTACGTGGTCGCCGAGGGGCGACCGTCGGCGCTGGGCTGGGCGGTGGCGGTCTTCGTGACGACCGTCGTTCCCGGCCTGCTGTTCACAGGGGCGCTCGCCCTGGCGGGCCCGCTGCTGATGCCGCCGATGCTGTTCCGGGTGCTGTTCGTCGTCTACTGGTTCTGCTTCGTCGTCATCCCTCCCAGCGTGCTACCGAGCCCGTCCTACTCGATCATCTCGCCGGAGGGCGACTACATGAGGTACGGGCTCTACCGGGAGGGCCTGGCCGAAGGCGAGGTCTACCGTCCGAGCACCGCCTACGCCGCTCTGGATGAAACCGGGTACTTCAACTTCCTGCGCCCCGACGCGACCCCCGCCACCGCCCTGCTGTGGGCCGCCCTGATGCTCGCCCTCGCCCTCGCCCTGCTCGCCCTGGTCCGCCTGCACGCCGCCCGTACGGAGTCCTGACGTGAACATCGACATCTCCCAGCTGACCAAGACCTACAAGGGCGGCGTCCACGCCCTCGACGGGCTGACCCTGCACATCCCCACCGGCATGTACGGGCTGCTCGGCTCCAACGGCGCCGGCAAGACCACCCTCATGCGCATCCTGACCGGGCTGCTCAAGCCCACCTCCGGCACGGTCCGCATCGGCGGCCACGACATCACCACCCCCGACGGGCGCCTGGCTGTGCAGCGCGCCCTCGGCTACCTGCCGCAGGACCTCGGCGTCTACCCCGAACTGACCGCCCGGCAGTTCCTGGACTACGTCGCCCTGCTCAAGGGGCTCGACTCCCGGCAGGAACGCCGCCGCCGGATCGCGGAACTGCTGGAGGTCGTCTCGCTCACCGACGCCGCCGACCGCAAGGTCAAGGGCTTCTCCGGCGGCATGCTGCGGCGGGTCGGCATCGCCCAGGCGCTGCTCGCCGACCCCCGTCTGCTCGTCGTGGACGAGCCCACCACCGGGCTGGACCCCGAGGAACGCATCCGCTTCCGCACCCTGCTCTCCCAGCTCGCCGGGGACCGCACCGTCCTGCTCAGCACCCACATCCTCGACGACGTGGCCCAGACCTGCCGCCGGCTGGCGGTGATGGCCAAGGGCCGCCTGGTCTTCCACGGCGACATCGGCCACCTGGTCTCCTACGCCGACCGCAGGGTGTGGACGGTCACCACCACCGGCCCGGCCCCCGCCGTCGGGAAAGTGGTCTCCGCCCTGCCCGAGGGTCCCGCGATGCGCTACCGCGTCGTCTCCGCCACGCCCCCGGCCGCCGGCGCGCAGCCCGTCGCGCCGACCCTGGAGGACGGCTACCTGGCGCTGATGGAGGCCGGCGCGTCCCGCCCCTGACCGGTGGACGGCCGGCTCCCCGCCCGGCGGGCACCGTTCCCGTGAGATGGGGTGAACCCCCGGCGGGGACGGGCGCTACACACCTGACGATGAACGGAAGAGTGGAGACCATGGCGTCGCGTCGCGACGGTGGCGGACGCCTGTGGCGGCTGGGTGTCCGCAAGCGGAAGAACGACGACGCGCGGGCCCGCTCCGGGGATGTCCCGGGGCGGGAACGGGCACGGGAGGGCCCGCGGGAGGAGCCGGAGACGGGAACGCGGGCGCGGGCGGACGACGCCCGCGTTCTCGCCCGGATCGCCCGGGGGGACACCCGGGCGCTGACCGAGCTGTACGAGCGCTACGCCGGGCCGCTGTTCGCGTTCCTGTACCGCCTCGCCGGGGACCGGGGCACGGCCGAGGAGATCCTGCAGGACACGCTGCTGGCCGTGTGGCGCTCCGCGGACACCTATCAGGGCCGCTCCGCCGTGAGCACCTGGCTGTTCGGGGTGGCGCGCAGGCAGGCGCACAACCGCCTGCGCGCCGTCCCGCCCCCGCTCACGGCCGAGCCCTCCGACCGGGCGGATCTCGCGCCCGGCCCCGAGGAGCTGGCCACGGGCGGCGACCGGGTGCAGAAGGCACTGGCGCGGCTGCCGCTGGCGCAGCGCGAGGTGGTCGTGCTCGCGTTCCTCGACGACCTGGACCACCGGCAGATCGCCGAGGTGCTCGGTGTCCCCGTCGGCACGGTGAAGAGCCGGCTTCATCACGCCCGCGCGACCCTGAGGGAGTGCATCGATGAACGAATGGCCTGAACTGCCGGGGATCCGGGACGGCATCCCGGAGCCGCCCGGACCGGAGATCGTGCGGAGCGTCCTGGCCAGGTCGGCGTTGGACGGCGCGCGGCCGCCGGCCGCGCCGAGGTGGTACCGGGCCTGGGCCCTGCTGGGGATGGAGGCGCGGCTGATGCACGCCGCGGTCTGGCTGGCCTCCGCCCTGATCATGGTGGCCAGCGTGGTCCTCGTCCTCTCCGGGACCCAGACCGCGGAGGTGGTGTTCGCCCTCGCCGCCCCCCTGATCGCCGCGGCCGGAGTCGCCGGGACCCACGGCCCCGAACGGGACGGCGCCTTCGAGATCGTGGCCACCACGCCGACGTCGCCGCGCGTCGTCCTGCTGGCCCGGATGGCGCTGGTGTTCGGTTACGACCTGGTCCTGGCCCTGCTCGCCTCGGCGGCGTCGGCCCTGCTGGGCCTGACCCCCACCGGGCTGACGTCCCTGATCGCGGCGTGGCTGGGGCCGATGGCGCTGCTCGCGACGCTGACCCTGCTG
The DNA here is from genome assembly GCF_039534445.1 of Streptosporangium fragile. NCBI lineage: Bacteria > Bacillati > Actinomycetota > Actinomycetes > Streptosporangiales > Streptosporangiaceae > Streptosporangium > Streptosporangium fragile. The sequence continues at coordinate 47,305 of NZ_BAAAVI010000020.1, forward strand.
CTCTCGGTGTGCTGGGCGCCCGAGGGCGCAGCGGGTGTCGCCGCGGCGCTGTGGCTCTTCCACGCGCTGTCCGTCGTCCCGGGCGCCGTCTGGGACACGATCGACACGAGCGGCCTGTGGACGACCAGCCCGGCCACGCTCGCCCTCGCCGCCTGCCTGGCGCTCGCCGCCGTCGTCCTGACGGGCAGGGGCGAACCGGTCCGGCTCAGGCGGGCGGCTCACCGGCCATGAGGCGCGCGGACCCGGCCCCGCGGGATACGCGGGGCCGGGTCCGCCATCCCGGCGCGCACTCTCCGTCCGGCGTCGGGACCGCGCCGGAAGACGGCTACCTCACGCCGGTGGAGACCGGTGCGCCCGTTCCCCCGCCCACCGCCGCGCCCCGCCACAGGCGCCACGTCGCGAGCACCAGCAGGACGTTGACCACCGCGGTGAGCGCGCCCCCCTCGCCCATCAGCCAGGGCGACTTCCCGGAGGTCATGGGGTCGAACACGGCGTTGATCAACGTGTTGAGCATGGCGTGGAACACCAGCACCGGCCAGATGGAGCCGGTACGCAGTCGCAGCCAGACCAGCGGGAAGGCCTGCGCCACCGTCCCCACGGTGAAGCACACCATCGCGTACGGCGCGGGCACGCTCGCGTCCACCGCCCCGGGCACGAAGAGCATCAGCGGGTAGTGGAAGGCCGACCAGGCCAGGCCGACGATCACGGCCGTCACGTCGGGACCGCGGGTCGCCGCCAGCCGCACGGTCAGCAGGGAGCTCCAGCCCAGCTGCTCGCCCAGGGCCAGCACCAGGAAAAACAGGGCCAGAGGGAGACCTGTGGCGATCTCCTCGAACGGCGGAGGGGTGAACCGCGCGGCACCGGTCAGCCACCCGACGACGTACCCCGTCCCGACGTAGAGCACGGGCAGGAGCAGGGCCAGGCCCAGGGTCTGCCAGGGGACCCGCCGGAACCCCCAGTCGAGGCGGCGCGTGGCGATCAGGGCGGCGATCGCGGGAAGGAACGCCTGGCTGTACAGGGCGATCTGGGCGGCGATCGGCGCCTCGTCGAGATGGTTCACGTCCGCACCCTGCGAGACGGCGAGGGCGACGGTCGGAAGCACGAGCGCGGGCAGCGCGACGGCGAAGACGATGAGCTGACGGTCACTGGACATGGGGGCATCACACCCGCCCGGCGGTCCCGGCCGCACGAGGCGGCGGTCCCGGTCCCGGTGGGACCGGGACCGGGGTCCCATTGCCCGTACGTCCGATAAGTCACACTATGTTCGGGTGAAAACTCCGCGGTGGCCGTGGGCGATCCCGGCGCTGTCCTGCATGGCGGTCACGGCGGGCGTCGCCATGACCGTCCGGCAGCCCGTGAGAGACGTCGCCTACCTGACCCTGGACGCCGTGGTGGGCGTGACCTTCCCGCTGCTCGGCGCGCTCATCGCCACCCGCAGGCCCCGCAACCCGCTCGGCTGGCTGTTCTGCCTGGCCGGCGCCGGACTCGCCGCCCAGGCGCTGGCCGGCGGGTACGCGGTGTACGGCGAAACCCACGGCTGGGCCGCGACCGGCTGGGCCGCCTGGACCGCGAACTGGGTGTTCTTCCTCGGTTTCGGGCCCCTCTTCCTGGTGCCGGTCCTGCTGCCCGACGGCCGCCCGCCGTCCCCGCGATGGCGTCCCGCCCTGGTGACCCTGATCCTGGCGCTGGCCGTGCTCCAGGTCCTGCTGATGTTCCGCGACCGCACCTGGCTGTGGGGACACGAGGAGCCCAGCCGGTTCGGCTTCATCCCCACGCCGATCCTCACCGTCTTCACGGGGGTCGTGATCAGCGTGCTGGCCTTCGTGGGGGTGGGCGCGCTGGCCGTGCGGATCCGGCGGGCCGAGGATCGCCGCCAGCTCCTGCCCGTGCTGGCCGCGGCCGTCGTCATCGCGCTCTCCAGTGCCGCCACCTCGGTGTGGAACGACCCCGTCTGGGCGTGGCTGGACGTGCTGAGCCTGCCCCTGCTGCCGGCGGCCACCGCGGTCTCGATCTTCCGCTACCGGTTGTTCGACATCGAGCTGCTGTTCCGCCGCACCGTCGTCTACGCCCTGGTCACGACCCTGCTGCTGGGCGCGTACCTGGTCACGGTCGCCACGGTCCGCACGCTGCTCGGCTGGAACGGCGACCTGCTCGCCACCGCGGTGGTGGCGGTGGCCTTCACCCCGGCGCGCGCGGCGGTGCAGCGGGTGGTGGGCCGCGTGCTGTTCGGTGACCGCGGCGATCCCACCGCCGCGCTCTCCAGGCTCGGCCAGCGGCTGGAGGCGTCGGCCGAGCCGACCCGGCTGCTCGACGGCGCCGCCGAGACCGTGGCGCGCACGCTGCGGCTGCCCTCGGTCGCCGTACTCGCCGCGGACGGCACTCCGGTGTCGGTCTTCGGCGGCGTTCCCCGGCAGGGGGTACGGCTGGCGCTGCAGAGCGGCGGACGCGAGGAGGGCGAGCTGCGGGCCGCGCACCGGTCGCCGGACGAGGAGCTGTCCCGGGCCGACCTGGCCGTGCTCGGCGACCTCGTCCCCCACCTGGCCGTCGCCCTGGCGGCGGTGCGCCTGGCCGGGGAGGTCCAGGTCTCGCGCGAGAGGCTGGTCCTCGCCCGGGAGGAGGAGAGGCGACGGCTCCGCCGCGACCTGCACGACGGGCTCGGGCCCGGCCTGGCCGCCATCGGCGTGCGGCTCGACCTGATCGCGGCCGGGGCGCCCGCCCCGCTCCGGGAGCCGCTGGCGGAGGTCAGAGGGCTCACCCGGGAGCTCGTCGGCGACGTCCGCCGCGTGGTGCACGACCTGCGGCCCTCCGCCCTGGACGAGCTCGGCCTGGACGGCGCGCTGGAGGATCTCACGCTGGATCTCGACGGCGAGGTCTCGGTCTCCGTCGAGGTCGTCCGGCCGCTTCCGGACCTGCCCGCGGCGGTGGAGGTCGCGGCCTACCGGATCGCCCAGGAGGCCCTCACCAACGCCGTCAAGCACGCCGGGGCGTCCCGGATAGAGGTCACGGTGCGGGCCGGGGAGGCGAGCCTGCTCCTGCGGATCCGCGACGACGGCCGGGGGCTGCCCGCCGGCCTCGTCGAGGGCGTGGGATCATCCAGCATGCGCGAGCGCGCCGCGGAGCTCGGCGGCACCCTCACCAGGACGTCCGGCCCCGCCGGAGGCACGACCGTGGAGGCGGTGCTTCCGCTGTGGCGTCCCTTCCGCCTTCGACCGGCCCGCGGAGAGGAGCCGACGTGAGCATCCGGGTACTGCTGGTGGACGACCATCCGATCTTCCGGCACGGGCTGCGCGCGCTGCTGGAGCAGGTCGGCGGCACGGAGGTCGTCGGCGAGGCCGGGAACGGCGACGAGGCCGTCGCCCTGGCCCTCTCCCTCGACCCGGACGTGGTGCTCATGGACCTGGTGATGCCGGGCACCTCGGGAATCGAGGCGACCAGGCGGCTGATCGACCGGCGCCCCGAGCTGGGCGTGCTCGTGCTGACCATGAGCGAGGACGACGGCTCGGTCTTCGCCGCCCTGCGCGCGGGCGCCCGGGGCTACGTCCTCAAGGGATCCGACGGCGCCGACCTGATCGCCGCCCTCCAGGCGGTGGCCCGGGGTGAGGCGGTGTACGGCCCGGCCGTGGCCCGCCGCATCCGGCGTTTCCTCACCGGCGCCACGCAGGCGGTCCCCTTCCCCGAGCTGACGCAGCGCGAGCGCGAGGTCCTCGATCTGCTGGCCTCGGGCAGGTCCAACGCCGAGATCGCCAGGGCGCTCTTCATCAGCCACAAGACGGTGAAGAACCACCTGACCTCGATCTTCGCCAAACTTCAGGTGGCCGACCGGGCCCAGGCCATGCTCCAGGCCCGCCGCGCGGGCCTGGGTGACTGACATCCGGCAGCGCGGGCGACCGGCGGGCACAGGCAACCGGCAGGCGCAGGCGACCGGCTGGCACAGGCGACCGGCGCGGGTGAAGACACCGGCGCCGGGTGGAGACGCCGGTCCCGGCGGGCTCCCTCGGGCCCGTCCCCGCGGGGCCGCGTCACTGCGAGGTGACCGCACGCGGCAGGGGGTGGAGCGTCTCGTCCGCGGGTGACTCCCGTACGGCGCGGGGAACGGCGCACCAGACGGTCCGGCCCAGTCCGGGCCCGTGCTCCCGGGTGCCCCATCGGCCTTCGGAGAGCCGGTCGACGATGAGCAGGCCACGGCCGTCCTCGGCGCCGAGGGACCGGTCGCGCGGGATGTGCGGCGAGCTGGAGGCGGAGCCGGCGTCGGAGACCTCGACGAGGACGGAGTCGGCGGTGACGGTCACCGTCAGGCCTATCAGGTCGTTCACCAGGCCGTGGTCGGCGTGGTCGACGGCGTTGGCCACCAGTTCGGAGACCACCTGGAGGACGTCCTCGACGAGGGGGTGGTCCGGGCCGAGCCGGTCGCGCACCTCGCGACGCGCCTGCCCGACGGACCGATGGGCACTGTCCAGAAACATCTCTAGGAGCTTTTTCGGTTTCATGCCTGAAGCCCTCCACCGGGGTTTCATGAACCGCAGCCTTGGCGCCTGCCCTGTCGAGGATGACAGACGGCGGCTACCCTCGGTGGCCAACTCGACACACGCTTGATACACGGTTGTGTGTGCTTTCCGCACAGCCGCAGAAAGCGGTGGCACGGGCACCCTGGCGGCTTTTCCGGACGGCCGGAAAAGCCAGCGTGATCTCGGCCGAATTCCCGCGCACTCCCGCGGCGAGCTGCGCGGACCCGACGGGCCCCGGAGTCCGCGCGAAGGCGCGGCGGCGGACCCGCGGCCCATCCGCCCCGCCCGCCACCTTGGTAAACGCTTGCCGCCAGCGGGAAGACTGTCGTACGGTAGAGGGGAAAGCGCTTTCCATAGGAGGTCGGGAGAAAATGTCCCCGCAAAGCATCGGCGTTGTGATGAACGGAGTCACCGGCCGCATGGGCTACCGCCAGCACCTGGTCCGCTCGGTGCTGGCGATCAACGAGCAGGGCGGCGTGGCGCTGTCCGGCGGCGGCCGCGTGTTGCTCCGGCCGGTGCTGGTGGGCCGGAGCCCCGAGAAGCTCGCGAAGCTCTCCGCCGATCACGGGATCGCCGACTGGACCACCGATCTCGACGCCGCCCTCGCCGACGACGGCAACCTGATCTACTTCGACGCCCAGGTCACCCAGGCCCGGGTCAAGGCCGTGCTCACGGCGATCGAGGCGGGCAAGCACGTCTACGTGGAGAAGCCCACGGCCGAGACCTTCGAGGACGCCCGGGCGCTGGCCGAGGCGGCCGCCGCCCGGGGCGTGAAGAACGGCGTGGTGCAGGACAAGCTGTTCCTGCCGGGCCTGCTCAAGCTCAAGCGCCTGATCGACGGCGGCTTCTTCGGCCGGATCCTGTCGGTGCGCGGCGAGTTCGGCTACTGGGTCTTCGAGGGCGACTGGCAGGCGGCCCAGCGCCCGTCGTGGAACTACCGCGCCGAGGACGGCGGCGGCATCGTGCTCGACATGTTCCCGCACTGGGCGTACGTGCTGGAGAACCTGTTCGGCCGGGTCCGCTCGGTCTACGCGCAGGCCGTCACCCACATCCCGGAGCGGGTGGACGAGCAGGGCGAGACCTACCGGGCCACCGCCGACGACGCCGCCTACGGGGTGTTCGAGCTGGAGGGCGGGATCATCGCGCAGATCAACTCCTCCTGGAGCGTCCGGGTGAACCGGGACGAGCTGGTGGAGTTCCAGGTGGACGGCACGCACGGCAGCGCCGTCGCGGGCCTGCGCAACTGTCGCGTCCAGCACCGCGCCACCACGCCCAAGCCGGTCTGGAACCCCGACCTGCCCGTCACCGCGCGCTTCCGCGACGACTGGCAGGAGGTGCCCGACAACGAGGAGTTCGACAACGGGTTCAAGATCCAGTGGGAGAGGTTCGTCCGCCACGTGGTCGAGGACGCGCCCTTCCCGTACGACTTCTCCTCCGGCGCGCGCGGCGTCCGCCTGGCCGAGCTGGGCCTGCGCTCCTCCGCCGAGGGCCGCCGCCTGGTGGTGGAACCGTGACGAAGATCATGCTGCCCGGCGGGGAGCACACCCTGCGCGAGCCGGTGACCTGGGCCAGGCCCGCCGGCCCCGCGACGAGCCGGGTCGCCTACGCCGCCGCCCACGTGGTCGCCGACCCGCTCGGCGAGAACACCCCCGGCTCCCCCGCCGCCGTCGACTGGGACGCCACCCTGCGCTTCCGGCGCCACCTGTGGTCGTACGGGCTGCGGATCGCCGACGCCATGGACACCGCCCAGCGCAACATGGGCCTGGACTGGGCGGCCACCCGCGAGCTGATCCAGCGCAGCGCCACCGAGGCCAAGGCCTTCGGCGACGCGGCGGCGCTGGTGTCCTGCGGGGCGGGGACCGACCACGCGCCGCACGCCCGGACCCTCGACGAGATCGTGGCGGCCTACACCGAGCAGATCGAGACCGTCAGGAACGCCGGGGCGGGGGTCATCGTGATGGCCAGCCGCCAGCTCGCGGCGATCGCCCGGGGCCCGGAGAACTACCACCGGGTCTACGGCGAGCTGCTCGCGCAGACGGACCGCCCGGTGATCCTGCACTGGCTCGGTGAGATGTTCGACCCCAACCTGGCCGGCTACTGGGGTTCCCGGGACGTGGCGGAGGCGACCGCGTCGTTCCTGGCGCTGATCCGCGACCACGCGCCGAAGGTGGACGGGGTCAAGGTCTCGCTGCTGGACGCCGAGCACGAGATCGGGCTGCGCGCGGCGCTGCCCGAGGGCGTCAGGCTCTACACCGGCGACGACTTCAACTACCCCTCGCTGATCAAGTCGGGCAGCCACGCGCTGCTGGGCATCTTCGACGCGATCGCACCCGCCGCGGCGGCGGCCCTGGAGGCGCTCGACGCGGGCGACCTCGGCCGGTACGACGAGATCATGGAGCCGACGGTCCCGCTCTCACGGAAGATCTTCGAGTCCCCGACGTACCACTACAAGACCGGCATCGTCTTCCTGGCCTGGCTCAACGGCCACCAGGACGCCTTCGGCATGGTCAACGGCGCCCAGTCCGCCCGCTCGCTCCCCCACCTGGCCGAGGTCTTCCGGCTGGCCGACCGGGCCGGGCTGCTGTCCGACCCGGAGCTGGCGGTCTCCCGGATGCGCTCCCTGCTGGCGGTGAACGGGCTTTGAGCCGTTTCGCGCTGAACCAGTGGACCACCAGGCGGTGGTCGGTGGCCGAGGCGGTGGACGGGTGCGCACGGCACGGCGTCGAGGCCATCGGCCTGTGGCGGCAGGAGGTCGCCGCGCAGGGCCTCGCGGAGACCGTGAAGCTGGTCTCGGACGCGGGGCTGCGGGTCTCGTCGCTGTGCCGGGGCGGCTTCCTCACCTCCGGCGGCCCGCAGGCCCTGGACGACAACCGCAGGGCGATCGACGAGGCGGCGGAACTGGAGGCCGCCTGCCTGGTCATGGTGGTCGGCGGGCTGCCCGGTGTGGTCCCCGGCGAGCCGCTGGGCGAAATCTCCCGTGACCTGCCCGCCGCGCGGGAGCGGGTCGCCGAGGCGCTGGCCGTGCTGGCCCCGTACGCCGGCGAGCGCGGGGTGCGGCTCGCGCTCGAACCGCTCCACCCGATGTACTGCGCCGACCGGGCCGTGCTGTCCACTCTCGGCCAGGCGCTGGACCTCGCCGAACCGTATCCCCCCGAGCAGGTGGGCGTCGTCGTCGACACCTTCCACGTGTGGTGGGACCCGCAGGTCCTGGCGCAGATCGCCAGGGCCTCGGGCCGGATCGCGAGCTACCAGGTGTGCGACTTCCTGTCGCCCCTCCCGGCGGACGTGCTGCTCGGCCGGGGGGTGATGGGCGACGGCGTGATCGACTTCGCACCGCTGACCAGGGCGGTGGCCGAGGCCGGGTACACCGGGGACATCGAGGTGGAGATCTTCAACGCCGACGTGTGGGCGGCCGACCCCGACGAGGTCCTGACCCGGGTGAAGGCGAGGTTCGGCGAGCTCATCGGAGCCTGAGACCACGAACATCTTCGGCCGACGCCGGTCACGACGCCGTGACCGGCGTACCGCGTCGGCCGTACGGCCGACATCAGTCGGACGGCCGGTGCCGGTCGTACGGACGACACCGGCCGGTGCCGGTCGTACGGCCGCTGTCAGTCGAGGGCCCGGGTGCTCTCGCGCAGGACGACCTCGCCGGCCACGGACACGACCCTGGCCTCCTCGGCCACGTCGAGGGCCAGCTCCAGGGCGCGGGCACCCATGCGGGCGAGGGGGAGCCGCACGGTGGTCAGCGCGGGGACCAGGTCGCGCAGGGTGGGGATGTCGTCGAAGCCCGCCACCGAGACGTCCTCGGGCACGCGGATGCCGCGGTCCCTGAAGGCCGCGAGCGCGCCCACCGCCATCACGTCGTTGACGGCGAAGACGCACGTGACCCCGGAGACCCTGGTGGCGGCCTGGTAGCCGCCGTCGCGGTCGAAGGAGCCGTGCAGGACGAGCGGGGCGGGCAGGCCCAGCTCGTCGAGCGCCGCGGTGAACCCGGCCACCCGGTCGCGGGCCGTGAGCAGCCCCTCGGGACCGGCGAGGATCGCGAAGCCGCGGTGCCCCAGCCTGGCCAGGGCGCGGGCGAGCGCGGCGGCGCCCTCGCGGTTGGCCGGTGCCACGGTGTCGACGCCGAGCAGGTCCTGGCCGACGCACGCCACCCGGCCCCCGCTCTCGCGGTAGCGGTCGAGCTCCTCGCGGAGCCGCCGGGTCACCTCCTGGTCGGCGGTCCGGGACCCGGCGAGCAGCACGGCGCGGACCCGCTGCGCGTTCAGGGTCGAGACGTAGGCGATCTCCCGCTGGGGGTCGCGGTGCGTGGTGCCGACCATGACCATGAGCTCCTGGTTCTCGGCGACCCGCATGGCCCCGTCGGCGAGCGCGGCGAAGTAGGGGTCGGTGAGGTCGTGCACCACCAGGCCGACCACGTTGCTGGCCCCGCGGGCCAGGGTCTGGGCGGCCACGTTGGTGCGATAGCCCAGCTGCGCCGCCGCCAGCTCCACCTTCGCGCGCAGGGAGGCGCCCACCTGCCGCGTGCTCCCGTTCAGCACCCGCGACGCCGTGGCGAGCGAAACACCCGCGTGCCGGGCGACATCCTCAAGCGTGACCACCGACAACCTCCTGGAAAGCGTTTTCCAAGTCTGCCAGAGATGTCCCCTTCCCGCATCCCCGGCACACCCGGCGGGGCGGGGCCCCCAACTCCGCACATGCCTGCGAGAACAACCTACTCACCTGGCGGGACCTGAGCGCGCCAAGCGTTGTTACTGGCGAGTAGCATGTGGGGGAAGCCACCGAGCAACGAGGAGCGAACCCCGTGCCTTCGTCCCGTGACGTCGTATTCGTCGACGGTGTGCGCACACCCTTCGGCAGGTCGGGCCCCAAGGGTCTGTACGCCGAGACGCGCGCCGACGACCTGGTGATCCGCGTCATCCGCGAGCTGATGCGGCGCAATCCGAACCTGCCGCCGGAGCGCGTCGACGAGGTGGCCATCGCGGCCACCACGCAGATCGGCGACCAGGGCCTGACCATCGGCCGCTCCGCCGCGGTGCTGGCCGGACTGCCCAAGAGCGTGCCCGGCTACGCGATCGACCGCATGTGCGCCGGGGCCATGACCGCGGTGACCACGGTCGCCGGCGGCATCGCCTTCGGCGCCTACGACGTCGCCATCGCCGGCGGCGTGGAGCACATGGGCCGCCACCCGATGGGCGAGGGCGTCGACCCCAACCCCCGCTTCCTGGCCGAGCAGCTCGTCGACGGCTCCGCCCTCGTCATGGGGATGACCGCGGAGAACCTGCACGACCGCTACCCGGCCATCACCAAGGAGCGCGCGGACGCCTTCGCGGTGGCCTCCCAGGAGAAGGTCGCCAAGGCCTACGCCGACGGCAAGATCCAGCCCGACCTGGTCCCGATGGCCACCCGGTCGGCCGAGAAGGGCTGGGGCCTGGCCACCGTGGACGAGGCACCGCGCCCCGGCACCACGCTTTCGGCCCTGGCCACGCTGAAGACCCCGTTCCGTCCGCACGGCCGGGTCACCGCGGGCAACGCCTCCGGGATCAACGACGGCGCCACCGGCTGCATCGTGGCCGCCGCCGACGTCGCGGCGGAACTGGGCCTCACCCCCAGGATGCGCCTGGTCTCCTACGCGTTCGCGGGCGTGGACCCGGAGGTGATGGGCGTCGGGCCGATCCCGTCGACCGAGCGGGCGCTCCGGCTGGCCGGTCTCTCCGTCTCCGACATCGGGCTGTTCGAGATCAACGAGGCCTTCGCCGTGCAGGTGCTGGCGTTCCTGGAGCACTTCGGCATCGCCGACGACGACCCCCGGGTCAACCCGTACGGCGGGGCCATCGCCTTCGGCCACCCGCTGGCCTCCTCGGGCGTGCGCCTGATGACGCAGCTCGCCCGCGAGTTCGGCGAACGCCCGGACGTCCGCTACGGCATCACCACGATGTGCGTCGGCATGGGCATGGGCGGAACGGTCATCTGGGAGAACCTCGGCTGGGAAGGTGCGAAGTGACGGACATCAGGGAGATCTTCACCGACGAGGTCGTCACCCGGGCGATCGTCCACGACGTCGAACTGCCGTACGGCGCGGGCACCATGGCCCTGGTCACGCTGGACAACGGCTTCGACCACACCAAGCCCTCGACGTTCGGCCCCGCCGGCCTCACCTCGCTGAACGAGGCCCTCGACGCGATCGCGGGCCGCACGGACCTGGCGGCCGTGGGCGTCGTCGGCAAGCCGTTCATCTTCGCGGTCGGCGCCGACCTCAAGGGCGCCGCGCTGATCTCCGAGCGCGACCAGGCGCTGCGGATCGGCAGGCTCGGCCACGACGTGTTCCGCCGCCTCGGCGAGCTGGACGTGCCGTCGTTCGCGTTCGTGAACGGCGCGGCCATGGGCGGGGGCCTGGAGGTCGCGCTGCACTGCACCTACCGGACCATCTCCTCCGGTGTGCCCGCGGTGGCGCTGCCCGAGTGCTTCCTCGGGCTGGTCCCCGGCTGGGGCGGCACCCAGCTGCTGCCCCGCCTGATCGGCCCGGCCGCCGCGATCAAGCTGATCGTCGAGAACCCGCTCGCGCAGAACCGCACGATCAAGGGCCGGGACGCCTACGCGCTGGGCATCGCCGACGCGATGTTCGAGCCCGCCGACTTCCTGGAAGAGTCGCTGCGCTGGGCGGCCCGGGTGCTGCGCGGCGAGGTGACGGTCTCCCGCGCCGACCACACCGGGGACGACTGGTCCAAGGCCGTCGCCGACGCCCGCTTCCTGGTCGACATGAAGCTGCACGGCGCCTCGCCCGCCCCGTACCGGGCGCTGGACCTGATCGAGCTGGCCCGCACCGCCTCCCGCGACGAGGGCTTCGCCGCCGAGGACGAGGCGCTGGCCGACCTCCTCATGGGTGACGAGCTCCGCGCCGGCCTGTACTCCTTCGACCTGGTGCAGCGCCGGGCCAAGAAGCCCGCGGGCGCCCCGGACGCCGCCCTGGCCCGCAAGGTCACCAAAGTCGGCGTGGTGGGCGCGGGCCTGATGGCCTCGCAGATGGCGCTGCTGTTCGCCCGGCGTCTGGAGGTCCCGGTCGTGCTGACCGACCTGGACGCGGCCCGGCTGGACAAGGGCGTCGGGTACGTACACGCCGAGGTCGACAAGCTGCTCGGCAGGGGCCGGATCTCCGCCGACCAGGCCAACCGGCTCAAGGCCCTGGTCACCGGCTCGCTGACCAAGGACGCGTTCGCGGACGCCGACTTCGTCATCGAGGCCGTCTTCGAGGACATGAAGGTCAAGAAGAAGGTCTTCGCGGAGGTGGAGGAGGTCGTCTCCGCCGGGTGCGTGCTGGCCACCAACACCTCCTCGCTGTCGGTGACCGAGATGGCCGCGGGGCTCCGGCACCCCGAGCGCGTGGTCGGCTTCCACTTCTTCAACCCGGTCGCGGTGATGCCGCTGCTGGAGATCGTCCGGGGGGTGGAGACCGACAACGCGACGCTGGCCACGGCCTTCGCCGTCGGGCGGTCGCTGAAGAAGTCGTCCGTGCTGGTCAAGGACGCGCCCGCGTTCGTGGTCAACCGGCTCCTCACCCGGTTCATGGGCGAGGTGATCGGCGCCGTGGACGAGGGCACCCCGCTGGAGGTCGCCGACCACGCGCTGGACGGCCTGGGCCTGCCGATGACCCCGTTCGCGCTGCTGCAGCTCGTCGGCCCGGCCGTGGCGCTGCACGTGGCCGAGACGATGCACGGGGCGTTCCCGTCCCGCTACGGCGTCTCGGAGAACCTGGCCCGGCTGGTCGCGGCGGGCAAGCCCGGCGTCTACGCGCCCGACTTCTCGCTGGACCCCGAGGCGGTCGCCTTCTTCTCCGGGGGCACGTCCCCGTCGACGGCGGAGGAGGTGCGGCTGCGGGCGCTGCGGGCTCTCGCCGAGGAGATCCGCATCATGCTCGACGAGGGTGTGGTCTCCGCGCCCCAGGACATCGACCTGTGCATGATCCTGGGTGCGGGCTGGCCGTTCCACCTGGGCGGCGTCACCCCGTACCTGGACCGGACCGGCATCGCCGAGCCGCGCTTCCTGCCGGCGGGCGTGGCCTCGGTCCCCGCCTGACGCCGCGGGTGCCCCGGCCTTCCTCCGGGGCACCCGCGCGGCGCGCGGCTCCCCTGTCCCGCGACCGGTCGCGGGACAGGGGCCGTGACCGGGGGTGACCGGGCCCGTACCGGCCCGGGGACGCGAGAGTGGCGGCGCCCCGCCGCCGGGACCTGGGGTGACCGGACACGCCGCCCGATCCGTCCTAGTCTCTCCTGGGCGGCTACCACGGGAGGTTTCGGGTGCGGGAACTGCTGCTGGGACTCAGCCTCGGCGCGGGGGCGGGGCTCAGCCCCGGCCCCCTGCTCAGCCTGGTGATCACGGCCAGCCTGCGGGGCGGCTTCCCCGCCGGGCTGCGCATCGCGTGCGTACCGGTCCTGTCCGACCTGCCGCTCGTGGTGTTGTCGATCGTCGCGGTGGGCGCGCTGCCGGAGCTCCTGGTCACCGTCCTGTCGGTGGCGGGCGGCCTGTACGTGGTCCACCTCGGCGTCGCGACGGTCCGGGAGTCCCGCGCGGCCGAGCCGCCGGCGCCGGGTGAGAAGGCGCCGGGCAGTGCCCGCGAGGTCGCCCGGGCGATCGTGGTGAACATGCTCAACCCGCACCCCTGGATCTTCTGGATCACCGTGGGCGCCCCGATCTCGGTGGCCGCCTGGAACGCCGGCCCCGCGCACGCGCTGGCCTTCGTCGCCGGTTTCTACACGGTCATGATCGGCGCCAAGGCGGCGCTCGCCGCCGCGGTGGGCCTGGGCCGGCACCGCCTGGGCCGGCGGGGCTACCGCGCCCTGCTGGCCGGCAGCGGGCTGCTGCTGACGGGGGCCGGGGTCCTGCTAGTCCTTCAGGGCGTGTTCTGACAGTCTGCTGTGGCGGTAGCCGTACCCGGCGTAGATCACGACCCCGACGACCATCCACGCCGCGAACCGGAGCCAGGTCTCCACCGGCAGGTTGAGCATCAGGTAGAGGCAGGCGAGCACCGACAGGATCGGCACCAGCGGCACCAGTGGGGTGCGGAAGGCGCGCGGCAGGTCGGGGCGGGTGCGGCGCAGGATGATCACCGCCAGGGAGACGACCACGAACGCGAAGAGCGTACCGATGTTGACCAGTTCGGCGATCGTGCTCAGCGGCACCAGCCCGGCCAGGACCGCGACCACGACGCCCATGATGATCGTGATGATGTACGGGGTGCCGAACTGCGGGTGGACCCTGGCCAGCCGGCGCGGCAGGAGGTTGTCCCGGCACATGGCGAACATCACCCGCGACATGCCCAGCATCAGGATCATCACGACGGTCGTCAGCCCGGCCAGGGCGCCGACGCTGATCACCGCCGCGGCCCAGGTCTGGCCGACCGCCTTGAACGCGTCGGCCAGCGGCGCCGCCTCGCTCAGCTCCCGGTAGGGCTGCATGCCGACGACGACCAGCGAGACGGCCACGTAGAGCACGGTGCAGACGGCCAGCGACGCGAGGATGCCGATCGGCAGGTCCCGCTGCGGCCTGCGGGTCTCCTCCGCGGCGGTGGCGACCACGTCGAAGCCGATGTAGGCGAAGAACACGATCGCCGCGGCGCTGAAGATGCCCAGCACGCCGAACGCGACGGGGGTGATCCCGAACAGCACCTGGATCAGCGGGGCCGCCAGCCCCTCCACGGCGGGAGTCGGCCTGGCGGGCGGGATGAACGGGGAGTAGTTGCCGCCGTTGAGGAAGAACAGCCCCGCCACGATGACCAGGAGGACCACCGCGACCTTGATCGTGACGATGACCAGGTTGACGCGGGAGGACAGCTTGATCCCCAGGACCAGGACCGCGGTGAGGAGCAGCACGATCAGCGAGGCGGGCAGGTTGAACGTCGCCCCCTCCCCGGCGACCGCGGCGGGCAGGCCGATCCCGAGGGACGACAGCAGCGACGTCAGATAGCCGGACCAGCCGACCGCGACGACCGCGGCGCCGAGCATCATCTCCAGCGCCAGGTCCCAGCCGATGACCCAGGCGGGGAACTCGCCGAGGGTGGCGAAGGAGAAGGTGTAGGCCGACCCCGCCACCGGCACGGTGGAGGCGAACTCGGCGTAGCAGAGCGCGGCCAGCGCGCAGACGATCCCGGCCACCACGAACGACAGGGCGACCGCCGGTCCGGCGGTCTCCTTGGCGACCCGGCCGGTGAGGACGAAGATGCCGGTGCCCACGATCACGCCGATGCCGAAGACGGTCAGGTCGAGCGCGCTGAGGTCTTTGCGCAACCGGTGTTCGGGCGCCTCCGTGTCCAGGATCGACTGTTCCACGGACTTGACACGCAGAAAACCCATGGAATCCCCCTGACCATCGGATGTCTCCATTGCCGATGCATCAGGTCATGCCCATCGGATTACCCGGCGAACGGCGAATAAGGGTTCTTTCCGGGAAAGTCCGGATGCTCTCGTCGCCCGCTGCCGGAACCCTGGACGCATGCTCTTGGACATGCTGGGACAGTTGTCCCCACACCTGGTCAGCGCGCTGCTCCTCGCCGTCCTGGCCCTGGACGGCTCGCCGCTGATCGGAGCCGTACTCCCGGGGGACGCGGCGATCCTCGTGGCGGGAGCCGCGCTGACGGGACGCGGGGAGATCGCGCAGGCGGTGCTCGCCGGGGTCGCCGGGTGCGCGCTGGGCGCCACCGGCGGATGGCTCATCGGGCACCGGTACGGTTCGCGCGCACGCCACAGCAGGGCCGGCCGGTGGATCGGCGAGCACCGCTGGTCGCGCGCCGAGCAGCTGACCACGGGCGCGGGCAGCGGCCTCGCCCTGGCCGCCGCCTCCTTCCTGCCCGTGGTCAACGCGCTGACCCCGGTCCTCGCCGGGACGCTCGGGATGCCGTACACCCGCTTCATGCGCTGGGCGCTGGCCGGCAGCGCGGTCTGGGTGAGCACCTACCTGACGCTGGGCTCCCTGGTGGGCGAGGCCCTGCGGCAGAGCCGGCACCTGCTGGTGCCGGTCGCCGCGTGCGCCGTCATCGTGGCCGAGGGCCTGGCCGTGATCGCCCACCGCACCCGTGCGGCCGGGCGGGCCGCCCGGCCGGCCGGCCCCGCCGCGGGAACCTCCGCGGCCGGCCACCCGGACGGGGAACCGGGCCGCGACGGCACGGCGGCGAGGCCGGAGCCGGAGCTCAGCGGGTCGGGTGGTTCTCCAGCACCGGGGAGCGCTTCGCGACCGCCTCGGTGATCTCGCGGGCGATGTCCTGGGCGGTCAGGCCGATGTCGCTGAGGATCTTCGCCCGCTTGGCGTGGTCGAGGAAGCGCTGCGGGATGCCGTAGGTGCGGACCGGGACGTCGACATCGGCGTCGCGCAGCATCCGGGCGACCGCGTCGCCGACGCCGCCCACCCGGCCGCCGTCCTCGACCACCACGACCAGCTTGTGGGCGCGGGCGGCCAGCACCAGGGCCTCGTCCAGGGGCTTGACCCAGCGCGGGTCGACCACGGTGGCCGAGATCCCCTGGGCGTCGAGCAGGGCGGCGGCGTCCAGGCAGATCTCGGCCATCGGCCCGACGGCCACGAGCAGCACGTCCGGATCGCCCGCGCGCAGCACGTCCATCTCGCCGAGGCGGCCGACCGCCTCGATCTCCGGGCCCACCGGCCCCTTGGGGTAGCGGACGACGGTGGGGCCGTCGTCGACCCGCACGGCCTCGGCCAGCAGCTCGCGCAGGCGCGGCTCGTCGCGCGGGACCGCGATCGACAGGCCGGGGACGACCTGCAGGATCGACAGGTCCCACATGCCGTTGTGGCTGGCGCCGTCGTCACCGGTGACGCCGGCCCGGTCGAGCACGACCGTGACCGGGAGCCGGTGCAGGGCGACGTCCATGAGGAGCTGGTCGAAGGCCCGGTTGAGGAAGGTGGCGTAGACCGCCACCACCGGGTGCAGGCCGCCGAGGGCCAGGCCGGCCGCGCTGGTCAGGGCGTGCTGCTCGGCGATGCCGACGTCGTAGAGCCGGTCGGGGTAGGCCTCGGCGAACGGGATCAGGCCGGTCGGGCCGAGCATCGCGGCGGTGATCGCGACGATGTCCCGGCGCTCGGCGGCCAGCTTGACGATCTCCTGGCTGAACACGTTGGTCCAGCCGTGCGGCTTGGGCTTCTCCTCGCCGGTCAGCGGGTCGAAGACGCCCGGCGAGTGGAAGCAGTCTTCGTCGTGGTTCTCGGCGGGCGAGTAGCCGAAGCCCTTCTTCGTGAGCACGTGCACGATGACCGGGCGGCGGAAGGCCCTGGCCTTGCGCAGCGCGGCCTCCACGGCCTGCTCGTCGTGCCCGTCGACCAGCCCGATGTACTTCAGGCCGAGGTCCTCGAACATCACCTGCGGGGCCAGGACGTCCTTGAGGCCCTTCTTGACCCCGTGCAGGGCGTCGTAGACGGGAGGGCCGACGACCGGGACCTTGTTCAGGTTGTCCTTGACGAAGTCGAGCAGGTCCTCGTAGCCCTGGGTGGCGCGCAGCGAGGCGAGGTGGGAGGCGAGCCCGCCGATGGTCGGCGAGTAGGAGCGGCCGTTGTCGTTGACCACGATGATCAGCGGCAGGTCCTTGCGCGCCGCGATGTTGTTGAGCGCCTCCCAGGCCATGCCACCGGTGAGCGCCCCGTCACCGATCACCGCGACGACCGCGCGGTCGGTCTCGCCGCGCAGCCGGTACGCCTTGGCCAGGCCGTCGGCGTACGACAGCGCGGTGGAGGCGTGGGAGTTCTCGATGATGTCGTGCTCCGACTCGGCCTGGCTGGGGTAGCCCGACAGGCCCCCCTCCTGGCGGAGCGTGTCGAAGCGCCCGGCGCGGCCGGTGAGCATCTTGTGGACGTAGGCCTGGTGGCCGGTGTCCCACAGGATGCGGTCGTGCGGGGAGTCGAAGACCCGGTGGATCGCGATCGTCAGCTCGACGACGCCCAGGTTGGGGCCGAGGTGCCCGCCGGTGCGGGCGGTGGAGCTGATGAGCAGGTCCCTGATCTCGGCGGCGAGCCGGGGCAGCTTGTCCGCCCCCAGCAACTTGAGATCCCGTGGCCCCTTGACCGACTCCAGAAGGCTCCCAGGCTGCCCGGTCAGCTCGCTCACGGAATCATCCCCTCTGTCCAGTCACCGTCGCAACGAGTCTAGTTCCGTCGGACGGCGCTGCCTCCAAGGGAGGCGATACTGCACGGTTTATCCACACTTGCAATAATCTTTGGCGCACCATGAAAACTCTCCCCCTTAGGCAACTTGCGCCACTTGTAGTTGCTCCGCTGCTGTTTGCCCTGGTCACGGGACTGGACGTCGCCAACGCCGCCGCCCCATCGGCCATCGCAGCTCCGGTCGCACCAGGCGCCCCCGTTGCCAACGCGACATCCTTCGAGAACTCCGAGGCGGCCCGGGTCCAGGCGCCGCCCAGCGGCCGCGCCGCCGCCACGGCCAGTCCCCTCTACCGCACCGGCACCCTGCCCAGCGTCAACTGCCAGGCCGGACAGATCCGCGCGGGGAGCGCGGCCTCCTACCGGACCTTCATGACCCGGGTCACCCGCTGCCTGAACCTCTCGTGGAAGACCCAGTTCAGAAAGGCCAAGCTGGCCTTCTCCCAGCCGAGGCTGCGTTTCACCACCACCAGGGTGAACACGCCCTGCGGACGCTGGCCCAGCAGCGCGGGCGGCCTGTACTGCTCCGCCAACCGCACCATCTACATCGGCGTGACCCGGGAGACGCTCAAGAACCCCTACGCGCCCAACCACGCCCAGTTCATGGCGCACGAGTACGGTCACCACGTGCAGCACCTCGCGGGCATCATGAGGTACTACGCCAACAGCACCGCGCGCGCCGGCGCGGCGGGCAAGCTCGCCTTCTCGCGCCGCCTGGAGCTGCAGGCCGACTGCCTGGGCTCCGCCTTCCTGCGCCAGATCTCCAGCAGCCTGCCGGTCGAGCAGGAGCACTGGGACGGGATGGTCCGCTGGGTCTACGCCAACGGCCACAAGAACTGGCCGAAGAACGACCACGGCAAGGGCCGCAGCCAGGCGTACTGGATGGATCGCGGCTTCGACGCGGGCTCCCCCTCCGCCTGCAACACCTGGACCGCCCCCTCGGGCCGCGTCGCCTGACCCCGGCGCGACCGACAACCGACACAGCCTCGTGAATATGCGGTCGTGTCCTCAAGCACGACCGCATATCGGCTTTACCGGATCTTTAATCTTCAATAAGGTTAAGGATCATGCGTAAATCCCTCTTAGTACTGCTTTCCGGCATGCTGGCGGGTGTGGTCTTCGCCGGCACGGCGGGCCCGGCCACCGCCGAGCAACTGCAGCCGGTTCCCAAGGGCAAGGCCGCCCTGGTCGCCAATCCGCTCTACAAGACGGGCAAGCTGGAGCCCGACGCCTGCCCCGAGCAGCCCGTCCACAACGACGACGCGGAAACGGCCGAGATCTACCTGGACTTCTTCCTCGACTGCCTCAACGAGGCCTGGGGATACCAGTTCGCCAAGGCCAAGCTGCCCTTCTCCAAGCCGAGGTTCCAGGCCACCACCCGCTCCGGCGTGGAGACCGGCTGCGGCCGCTTCCCCAAGGACGCCCAGGCCGTCTACTGCCCGCGGAACAAGAAGATCACCTTCCACCTGAGCAAGGGGATCCTCTCCGAGGCGACCGAGTTGTTCCTGCTGGAGGTCATGGCCCACGAGTACGGCCACCACGTCCAGCAGCTCTCCGGGATCATGACGGCTTTCAACTCCCGGAAGTACCGCACCGACAAGGCGTACCTCACCGAGCTCCGCAAGATCGAGCTGCAGGCAGAGTGCCTGAGCGGCGCCTTCATCGGCAGCATCTGGCGATCCCTGAACCGCCGCCAGTCGGATTTCAGCTACGTCCTGCGCGCCGCCTACGACACCTCCAGCCACGGCAAGGCCAAGAACATCGCCTACTGGCTCACCCGCGGTTTCGACCAGGAGAGCCCCGGCGCCTGCAACACCTTCTCCGCCCCCGCGTCCAAGGTCTCCTGACTTTCTCGCCCCCTACGAGTGTCGTTCTGCATTCCTTTTCCGGTGAACCACCCGTCACCGCCCCACAGCCGGGCGACGGGTGGTTCTTTTCTTCCACCCGGTGGAACCATCGCCACCCCACTCCCCGGCGCGGGTGGCGGTCCCGCCGCGACCCTGCGTAATCTTCTCCTGCCGCCCGGGGCGCCCTCCCGCCGCGAACACCGGGCCGGTCCCCCATCGCACGAAGGCGAGGAGCAGGAACATTGGACAGGCAGGACATGCGGCTACACGCCCTGGAGACCCAGGTCGCGGTGCTCCGCGCGGACACCGACGAGAACAGGGCGCTCACCGCGGGCATGTTCGGGATCCTTCAGGATCTGCACACGGTGACGATGGAGCTCCGCGCGACCACCGTCGAACTCAGGAAGGAGATGACCGAGCTCCGGACTGATGTCACCGAGCTCCGCACCGACGTCACCGAGCTCCGGACTGATGTCACCGAACTCCGCAACGGCCAGAACGAGCTCCGGGCGGACGTCGGCAAGCTCCAACTCGGCCAGGACGAGCTCCGGCAGGAGCTCTCCACGGTCAAGCGCTCCACCGGCAACCTGGAGCGCTCCATGAAGCACGTCGAGGGCGACGTCGCCGAGCTCAAGGCCGGCCACATCGAGCTGCGGCACCTGGTCGCCGGGCTCGTCAGGTAGTACCCACACGACCGTCGGCATTCCCCCCTCGATGCCGGCGGTCCCCGGCGCCCCCGCGGCCGGGCGCGAGCCGCGCGCTCACCGTCCCGGACCGCGTGTCCGGCCGCAGGCGGGCGAGAGAGGTCAGGAGCCCGCGCGGGCGAGGACCTCCAGGGGATCGGCGAGGACCTGGGAGAAGGCCAGCTCGGCGGCGCCGACGAGGGTGGCGTCGTCGCCGAGGGCGGAGGTGCGCAGGCGCAGGTGCTCGCGGCAGGGAGGCAGGGCGTCGACGGCGAGGCGGCTGCGGACCTGGGCCGCGGAGCCGAGGTAGATCTCGCGGAGCATGCCCCCGAAGACGACCATCTCGGGGTTGAAGAGGTTGACGAGATTGGCGACGCCCAGGCCGAGCCAGTCGCCGACACGGTTGAGGGCGGCCTGGGCGACGATGTCGCCGCGGTCGGCGGCGTCGACCACGGCGCGCACGGCGTCCCTGCCGATCTGGGAGCCGAAGCGGCCCGCGGCCTCCAGCAGGGCCCGCTCCCCCACCTCCGCCTCCAGGCAGCCGGACGAGCCGCACCCGCAGGGGCGGCCCTTGTCGGGATTGACGATCATGTGCCCGACCTCACCGCCGAAGCCCAGGTGGCCGCCGAGCAACTGCCCGTTGACGATCACACCGCCGCCCACGCCGACGTCCCCGTGCAGGTAGACGAGATCACGGCAGCCGACGCCGACGCCGCGGGTCTGCTCGGCGAGGGCGGCGAGGTTGGCGTCGTTGCCGACCACCACCCGCAGGCCGAGCCCCAGCCGCCGGGTCATCTCCTCGGCGAACGGCACGTCCCCCGCCGTGCCCATGTTGGGCCCGAACCTGACGACGCCGCCGCTGCGGTCGACTCCCCCGGAGAAGGCCGCCGCCACCCCGACGCACACCGTGTCGGAGCGGGTCTTGCGGCGCATCTGCCGGGCGAAGGAGGCGAGCTGGCCGACCACCTCCTCCAGGGAGAAGGAGTCGCGCCGCCGTACCGTCTCGCGCCGGTCCAGGATCGTGCCGCCCAGGCCGACCCGGGCGGCGACCAGGCGGTCGACGCCCACGTCGAAGGCGAACACGTAGACCCGCGCGGACTCGGGCCGGACCACGAGGGACGGGCGTCCGGCCCGGCCGGTCTCCCTGGGGAGTTCCTCCCTGACCAGGCCGGCGGCGGTCAGGTCGGCGGTGAGGGCCATGATGGTGCTGCGGTTGAGCCCCATCCGGCTGGTGAGCTCCGCGCGTGAGATGGGCCCGCCGAGATGGACGTGGCGGAGCAGGGCGCCGAGGTTGTGGCGCCTGATCTCCTCTTGGGAGGGGCCTGCCCGCATCGCGTGAGTGTCCTTCGGTGGATCGGAGTCGCAGATCACCTTAGACCAGTGGCGGCCGCCCGCTTGCGCGACAGGGCGTCGACCATGGCGGCCAGCAGCAGAACCGATCCGGTGACCATGAACTTCACCCCGGAGCTGTATCCCATCAGGCCCATGCCGTTCTCGATGACCGCGACCACGGCGCCGCCCAGAATGGCGTCCAGCACCCGCCCCTTGCCGCCGAACAGGCTCGTGCCGCCGATGACGGCCGCGCCGACCGCGTAGAGCAGCACGTTGCTGCCGCCGGTGTTGGGGTCGACGGAGCTGGCCCGGGATGCGGCGATGATGCCACCGAGCGCGGCCATGGACGAGCAGATCACGAAAGCGCTGATCTTCATCAGGTCGACGTTGATGCCCGCCCGCCGCGCGGCCTCGGCGTTGCCGCCGACGGCGTAGAGGTGGCGGCCGAACGCCGTGCGGCGCAGGACGAACGTCAGGACCAGGAGGAGCACCACGATGATCGGGACCACGATCGGAACGCCCGCCAGCGAGACGACCGCCGCGTTGCGGCTGCGCTCCAGGTTGAGGAAGTAGACCGCGAGCCCGCTCAGCAGCGCGAGGGAGCCCACCCGGAGCGCGATCAGCGAGAGCGGGTCGGCGCTCAGGCCGCGGGCGGCGCGTTTGCGGGCGCGCAGCAGCTGGAGCGCGGCGTAGCCGGCGACCCCGGCGACCAGCAGGATCCAGCCCAGCACCGGCGGGAGGTTCTTGTTGGCGATCGCGAGGATCGTCTCGTCGCGGACGGCGATGATGGTGCCGCCCTTGACCAGCAGGAGGACCAGTCCCTGGAAGGCCAGGAAGGCGGCGAGCGTCACCACGAAGGACGGGACGCCGAGCTTGGCGACGATGGTGCCGATCACGGTGCCGATCACCACGCCGGTGAGGACGGCCGCGCCCACCGCCACGTACCAGGGCAGGCCCTCGCCGGTGAGCAGGATCGCGAGCACCGCGGCGCAGACGCCGCTGGCGAAGCCCGCCGACAGGTCGATCTCGCCGAGGAGGAGCACGAAGACGAGCCCCATGGCGATCACGGTGACCGCGGCGCCCTGGGTGAGGAGGTTGGCGAAGTTCCCCGCGGTCAGGAAGGGGGGCCGCAGGACGGCGAAGATCGTGCAGAGCACGACGAGGCCGAACACCGCGGGCAGCGCGCCCATGTCGCCGCCGCGGACCCGCTCGGCGTAGCCGCGGACGTTGCCCCTGATCGAGGGTGTCTCGTGCTTGATCTTCGGGGAAATCGTGACGGTCATGCCGTGGCTCCGTTGGTGAGGCCGAGGTCCCCGCTGCGGCCGGAGGTGATCAGTTCGACGACCTGTGCGTGGGTGACGTCCGCGGTCTTGACCTGGGCCGCCATCCGGCCGAGGTAGAGGGTGGCGATGCTGTCGGACACGGCGAACACGTCGTTCATGTTGTGCGAGATCAGCACGACCGCCAGTCCCTGGTCGGCGAGGCGGCGGACGAGCTCCAGCACCTGCGCGGTCTGGGCGACGCCGAGCGCCGCGGTCGGCTCGTCGAGGATGACGACCTTGCTGTTCCACAGCACGGCCTTGGCGATGGCCACGGTCTGCCGCTGGCCGCCGGAGAGGCTGGCGACGAGCTGGCGGATGGACTTGACGGTCCTGACCGACAGGCTCTCCAGGGTCTTGGCCGCCATCTCCTCCATGGTGTCCTCGTCGAGGACGATGCCGCGCCTGTGTTCACGGCCGAGGAACATGTTCTGGACGATGTCGAGGTTGTCGCAGAGCGCGAGGTCCTGGTAGACGATCTCGATGCCCAGCTCGGCCGCGTGGCGGGGGCTGCCGATGTGGACGGGCCTGCCCTCGAAGAAATAGGCGCCGGAGTCGATCGGGTGGATGCCGCCGACGCACTTGACGAGGGTGGACTTGCCCGCGCCGTTGTCGCCGACCAGCGCGGTCACCTCTCCGGCGTAGGCGAAGAAGTCGACGTCGTGCAGGACCTGTACGGGTCCGAAACTCTTGTCGATCCCGCGGAGTTCCAGTACGGGGGTCATGGGGTGTGCTCCCTGTGTTCGTGTCGCGCGGTGAGGGTCGCGCGGGTCGGGCGCCTGCAGGCGGTGCCCTGCCTCGTCACCGGGACGGCCGGGGGACGTCGGCCGGTTGTGCCGGTCCTGCGCCGCTCACCGGGGTTACGCCGGCCCTTCCGGGGGGCCGGGGCGGGGCGCCGCCGTGATCGGGCGGGAGGGCACGGCCGGCCCGGGGCGGGGCGGCCGTGCCCGCCGCGCGTCACTGGATGCCGGCCTCGGTGCACTTGGCGGCGAACTCACCGGTGCACAGCTCGTCCTTGGTCACGTAGCCGTCGGCGACGACGTCCTTGACGTTGTCGAAGAAGATGGCCTGCGGCTCCAGCAGGACCGCGGGCACGTCGGCGCCACTCTCGGAGTCCTTGACCGTCCCGGTCGCCGCGGGCTTCTCGCCCTTGGCCAGCCCGATGGCGAGCTTGGCCGCCGCGTCGGCCTCCTTCTTGATCGCCTTGTAGACCGTCATGCACTGGTCGCCGGCGAGGATGTTCTGCAGGCCCTGCACGGTGGCGTCCTGGCCGGTGACCGGGACCTTGCCGTTGAGGTTGTTCTTCTTCAGCACCGTGATGGCGGCGTTGCCCAGACCGTCGTTGGCGGCCAGCACACCCGCGATCTTCGGCTGCTCGGTGAGCATCTGCTCGAAGATCGTGCCCGCCTGGGCGTTGTCCCAGTCCGGCACCGACTGGTCCGGGCCCTTGACGTACTCGCCGGAGTCGTACTTGGGCTTGAGCACGCCGTCGTAGCCGTTCTTGAACAGCGTGGCGTTGTTGTCGGTCGGCGAGCCGTTGAGCTCGGCGACGATGGGCTTCTCGGCCTTCTTGTCGGTCAGGCACTTGACCAGGCCCTCACCCTGCAGGGTGCCGACCTTGGTGTTGTCGAAGCTGACGTAGTAGGAGGCGCCGCCGTTGAGGGTGAGGCGGTCGTAGTCGATGGTGGCCACGCCCTGGGCCTTGGCCTTGTCGAGCACGGCCTTGCCGGTGCCGCTGTCGAGGTTGACGATCATCAGGACCGTGGCGCCGCTGGTGATCATCTGGTCGGCGATGGTCTGGAACTGGGTCTTGTCACCCTGGGCGTTCTGGATGTCGTAGGCGATGCCCGCGGCCTTGAACGCCTCCTCCAGATACTTGCGGTCCGCGGTCTCCCAGCGGGCGGAGGACTTGCTGTCGGGGAGGATGACGCCGATCTTGCCGGCCGCCTTGTTCTCGGCGGGGGCCGCGCTGCTCTGAGCGGAGGAGTCGCCGCTCTCGCCCCCGCAGGCGGTGAGACCGAGGGTCATCGCCGCGGCGGCGGCGGTCAGGCTGAGGATCCCCTTGCGCATGTGCACGGGTCCTTTCTTCGAAAAGGTGGGGGGTCGGGATGTGCGGCATGCCGAACTCACCGTCACGGGTCTGCCGGATCTCGGCTCACCGCTTCGGTGAATGTTGTTTGCGGCAACGTATTCCGCCGCGGCCAGGAGCGCCAGCCCCTACAGAGGGAAAGTTTGTTGTGGCCGGTAACAATCCAGAAACGCGGCCTTAACTCCTGGTCCGCCGGGCGGTCACACGCGCGGCCGATCCCCGGCCGGCGCCGGGGGTCACGGCACCGGCACCGCCGGGCCTCCCGGCGCCTTCGCATACCCCGTACGGGCGCGGAAAACACGAAACCGCCCGGCGGGTCTGGTGGCCCGCCGGGCGGTCGCGTTCTGGGGTGTGTCCCCCGATGCGGGTGGGGCTTGCGTGCGGCCCCACCCCCCTGCTCAGCTCTTGGCGAGCAGGGAGCGCAGGACGTACTGCATGATGCCCCCGTGGCGGTAGTAGTCCGCCTCACCGGGGGTGTCGATGCGCACGACGGCCTGGAATTCCTTGTCGTCCGCCCTGACCGTCACGGTCTGCGGGATGCCGCCCTCGTTGAGGCCCTCGACGCCGACGATGTCGAAGGTCTCCTCACCCGTCAGGCCCAGCGAGCCGGCCGTCTCCCCCTCGGGGAACTGCAGCGGCAGCACGCCCATGCCGATCAGGTTGGAGCGGTGGATGCGCTCGTACGACTCGGCGATGACGGCGCGGACGCCGAGCAGCGCGGTGCCCTTGGCCGCCCAGTCGCGCGAGGAGCCGGAACCGTACTCCTTGCCCGCCAGGACGACGAGCGGGATGCCCGCGGCCTGGTAGTTGATGGAGGCGTCGTAGATGAAGCTCTGCGGGCCGCCGTCGAGGGTGAAGTCGCGGGTGTAGCCGCCCTCCACGCCGTCGAGCAGCAGGTTCTTCAGCCGGATGTTGGCGAAGGTCCCGCGGATCATCACCTCGTGGTTGCCGCGGCGCGAGCCGTAGGAGTTGAAGTCCTTGACCTCGACGCCGTTCTCCCGCAGGTACTCGGCGGCCGGGGTGCCGACCTTGATGGCACCCGCCGGGGAGATGTGGTCGGTGGTGACCGAGTCGCCCAGCTTGGCGAGCACGCGGGCTCCGGAGATGTCGGTGACCGGCTGCGGGTCGCGCGGCATGCCGTCGAAGTAGGGGGCCTTGCGCACGTAGGTCGAGGCCGGGTCCCACTCGAAGGTGTCGCCGGTCGGGATCGGCAGCGACTGCCAGGTCTCGTCGCCCTTGAAGACGTCGGCGTAGTCGCGCAGGAACATCTCCTGGTCGATGGAGGACGCGACCACCTCGGCGACGTCCTCCGGCGAGGGCCAGATGTCGGCGAGGAAGACCGGCTTGCCGTCCGCGCCGGTACCCAGCGGCTCGGTGCCCAGGTCGATGTCCATGGTGCCCGCGAGGGCGTAGGCGACGACCAGCGGCGGCGAGGCCAGGTAGTTCATCTTGACGTCGGGGTTGATCCGGCCCTCGAAGTTACGGTTGCCGGACAGCACCGCGGTCACGGCCAGGTCGTTCTCCTGGATGGCGGCGGAGATCTCCTCCGGCAGCGGGCCGGAGTTGCCGATGCAGGTGGTGCAGCCGTAGCCGACCAGGTTGAAGCCGATCTTGTCGAGGTACGGCTGCAGGCCGGAGCGCTCGAAGTACCCGGTGACGACCTGAGAGCCGGGGGCCAGGGAGGTCTTGACCCACGGCTTGCGGGTCAGGCCCTTCTCCACCGCGTTCTTGGCCAGCAGCGCCGCGCCCAGCATGACGTACGGGTTGGAGGTGTTGGTGCAGCTGGTGATCGCGGCGATGGTCACCACGCCGTGGTCGATCTCGAAGCTCGTCCCGTCGGTCAGGGTCACCTGGACCGGCTTGCGGGGACGCTCGCCGTCGAGGCCGGCCGGGTGCGGCTTGTCGCCGTTGCCGCCGTGGGAGATCGCCGGCGAGTCGGAGGCCGGGAACGACTCGTCGGACGCCTCGTCGGTCGGGCCCTGGATGCTCGGCGCGTAGTCCTTGACGGCCGCGCGCCAGGCCTGCTTGGCGTCGGACAGCGCGATGCGGTCCTGCGGGCGCTTGGGACCGGCGATGGACGGCACGACCGTGGCGAGGTCCAGCTCGATGTACTCGGAGAAGACCGGCTCCTCCGCCGACGGGTCCAGCCACAGGCCCTGGGCCTTGGCGTACGCCTCGACGAGCTCCACCTGCTCCGCGGAGCGGCCGGTCAGCCTCAGGTAGTCGATCGTCTGGCCGTCGATCGGGAAGATCGCACAGGTGGAACCGAACTCGGGGCTCATGTTGCCGATCGTGGCGCGGTTGGCCAGGGGCACGCTGGACACGCCCTCGCCGTAGAACTCCACGAACTTGCCGACGACGCCGTGCTTGCGCAGCATCTCGGTGATGGTGAGCACCAGGTCCGTGGCGGTGGCCCCCGCGGGGAGCTTGCCGGTCAGCTTGAAGCCCACCACGCGCGGGATCAGCATGGAGATCGGCTGGCCGAGCATCGCGGCCTCGGCCTCGATGCCGCCCACGCCCCAGCCGAGGACGCCGATGCCGTTCTCCATGGTGGTGTGGGAGTCGGTGCCGACGCAGGTGTCGGGGTACGCCTTCCCGTCGCGCGTCATCACGACCCGGGCCAGGTGCTCGATGTTGACCTGGTGCACGATGCCGGTGCCCGGCGGGACGACCTTGAACTCGTCGAAGGCGGTCTGGCCCCAGCGCAGGAACTGGTAACGCTCGCGGTTGCGCTCGTACTCGCGGTCGACGTTGCGCTGGAAGGAGTCGGGACCGCCGAAGAAGTCGACGATGACCGAGTGGTCGATGACCATCTCGGCCGGGGCCAGCGGGTTGATCCTGGCCGGGTCGCCGCCGAGGTCGCGGACGGCCTCGCGCATGGTGGCCAGGTCCACCACGCAGGGGACGCCGGTGAAGTCCTGCATGATCACGCGGGCCGGCGTGAACTGGATCTCCACGCTGGGCGCGGCGCTCGGGTCCCATTGACCGAGCGCGCGGATGTGGTCGGCGGTGATGTTCGCGCCGTCCTCCGTGCGGAGCAGGTTCTCCAGCAGGATTTTCAGGCTGTACGGGAGACGTCCCGACCCTTCGACGGCGTCCAGCCGGTAGATCTCGTATGCCGCGTCGCCGACGCGGAGCGTGTCACGGCTGCCGAAGCTGTTCGCGGACACGGTTCGCCTCCCTCATCACCCTGATGTCTGGCGCGCCGGTACAGAAGGCGCAACTGAATCCTGCCGCACCGCCGAAGTGCCCATGTCTGTTAGGTATGCCTAACTCGCCCGTCACCCACGGTTGCAGCGGATGTCTCGACATCAAGATATCGTTACGGATATCTCGACATCAAGTTACTCATCAGTATGACCCCAGTGGAGCGAGGCGGAAGTACAGCAGGCCGATGACGACGACCGAGAGCACCGGGGCGAGGAACTTCTGCTCGAAGGCGCGGCCCGTCTTGATCCCGATCTTCCAGGGCAGCAGCCATTTCTGCTTCATCGGCCACAGCACCGGGCAGCCCTTCTCCGTGCAGCAGTCGCCGACGACGTGGGTCAGGCAGCCGATCGCGACCGCCAGCCCCAACCAGGCGTAGCCCACGTGGTCGCTGCGGAAGACCGCGAACAACCCGACCGTCATCCCGATGTTGACCATCGCCGAGGCGAACTTCTTGCCCGGGATGCCGATCCCGATCGCCCGCAGGGCCAGGCCGATCAGCAGCACGACCAGGATGTCGCGGCCGATCGGGTAGGTGTTGGCCAGGTAGTGGGCGCCGAACCCCGCGGCCACGGCGAACAACAGCGAATGGGTGGCGTTGCGGTGGCCGCCGCTGAGCCAGGAGACGGCCTTGCTCAACGCCCACGTGACCGGCCCGAACGTCTGCGCGATCGTCGCGCTCGGATGGTCGAGGTCGGGCAGCATCGCGGCGCCGGCGCAGATGAGCGCCCCCGCGACGAACTCGGCGGGGCTGAGCGCGTTGATCATGACACCGGTCTCTACGAATCGGGACGACTCGGTGAGCAGCGGCAGCGCGGCCAGGGTCGGCGCCACCCCCAACCAGGCGATCGCGCCGGTCAGCGCGTGCGTGTGGCCCATCATCGCTCGAACACCACCATCAAGATCACACCGGGTGACTGTACGACAAAACACCCTCCAGGCGGAGGACCGTGCCATTTTGCGCCATCGGCGTGTCGTACGGGCCTGGCGGCCACGCCACATGGGCGTGGACCGCCTTTTCCCGATCTCGGGATCGCCGGAGAACGAGAGGTGTCCGCGTCGATCCCTCCACTCCCCGACCGATCGCTCCGTCCACGCGGGCGGCGCCGTTCACCGAGGAGAACGGACAGGGAACGCGATCAGTGCCGCGAGCCGGCCCTCACATGGAGGAGGCGGTCCCGGAAGGCGAGCCGGCCCTCACATGGAGGAGGCGGTCCCGGAAGGCGGGGCGGGCGTCGCGCGGGAACAGCGGGCCCGGAAGGCGGGGCGGGCGGGCTCCGGGGATGACAACCGGGCCCGGAAATGACAGACGGGACCGCTCCGCACCGAAAGCACCCCCCAGCCCTTCCGGCACGGAACGAATCCCGTCTATGTCCTTTGTAACGCCCAGGTCTCAGTCCTTGTTCCGAAATCCGCCAAGAATTAGGTGATCTGCCTCACTTCGGCGCTGTGCAGCGACAGTCTCACCATGGGTGACCATCTCCGGGAACGGGGCGAACGGCAGCGCGGCGGCCCCGGTGAAGCCGGGAAAACCCAGGTCAGACCGGTTGTCCCGGTCGGCGGCCCGGCGAGCCCGGTGTCGGGCGGGGGCATCCCGGCCCGGGATGCGGCTCGCGGCGCCGCCGGGCGAGCCGCACCCCGGTGAACCGGCCGGGCCGACCGTGAGGAGAAAGAAGGGGACCTTGATCGCGCCGCCGGCGCAGTCGCCCGTCGCCACGGAGACCACAAGCACGGCCCCATCCCACCATTTATCTACATTTGCCGGTTACATCACCTCATCCGGGGATCCACCCCACAAGCCCGGAGTGGGGGTTGCCGCGAGAATGTTCTCGATATATCTTTGAGACATCTAGAGCGGTCTAAGACCATCGAAAATGGGGGGAGACGACATGACATCGGCAGAGGCGATGTCCGGTCCCTGGGCGGGGTTTCTCCCGCACGCGGTCCGGCACGAGATGAAGCGCGCGGCGCGCGAGGCCTGGCGGCACATGGCCGCCACGTGGCACGAGGGCGGCCCGCACCCGGGGCCGCGGGGGCACCACGGGGGCGGCCCGCACGAGCACCGGCACCGCGGCCACCGCGGGCCCTTCCCCGGCGGCGCCTTCCCGTGGGACTTCGGCCGCCCCGGCCGCGGCCACCGGGGCCCGTTCGGCGGGGGACCGTTCGGCGGGCCCCCGTTCGGGCGGGGACGCAAGGCCAAGCGAGGTGACGTCCGCGCGGCGATCCTGGCGCTGCTCACCGAGGCCCCGCGCAACGGCTACCAGATCATCCAGGAGATCGAACGGCGCAGCGAGGGCGGGTGGAAGCCCAGCCCGGGAGCGGTCTACCCGGCGCTCCAGCAGCTCACCGACGAGGGCCTGGTCCTGTCGGAGGAGAACGAGGGACGCAAGACCTTCAGCCTCACCGAGGCGGGCCGGGCCTACGTGGCCGACCACCCCGACGAGGTGCGCACCCCGTGGGAGGAGATGACGCCCGACGTCGACGAGAGCACGTGGGAACTGGCGGACATCGCCCGCCAGGCGGCGTTCGCCATGGCCCAGATCCTGCAGACCGGCAGCGACGCGCAGATCCGGCAGGCCAGGAAGACCCTGGTCGAGACACGCCGCAAGCTCTACCAGATCCTGGCCGACGGCGAACCCGGCGAGGAGTGAGCCGGCCATGACGTCGAGAGACGATCTGCGCGTCGGAGACGCCGAGCGCGAGGTGGCGATGGCGGCCCTGCGCGAGCACTACGCACAGGGCCGCCTGACCCGCGAGGAGCTCGACGAGCGCCTCGGCCTGGCCCTGTCCGCGCGGACGGGCCGCGACCTGGCCAGGGTCGGCGCCGACCTGCCGGACCCGTACGACGACCGCGACGGCGATCCCGGGACCGGCTGGGAGCCCGGGGACCGCGGTCCCCGGGCTCCCGGCGGCGACCGACACGGCACGGGCGTGTGGGGCCCGGGCCGCGGGCGCCGCCCGCACCATCATCTCTGGGGCGAGCACGGCCACTTCTGGGGCGAGCACGGCCCCGGAGCCCGGCACCGGCACCACGCCGCCCGGCACCGCCACCACCTGGCGCGCCGCGGCGGGCCGCCCTTCGCGCCCGTGCTGGTCCTGCTGCTGGTGGCCGGGGTGGCGACCGCCGGGTTCGGGGTGCTGAAGTTCCTCCTGCTGGCCTGGCTGGCGGTGGCCGTGGCGGGCCTGTTCCACCACCGGCGGTGGCACGCCCGCGGTCACGGCCGGCGGATCAGCCCTCCCGGCGCTTTCTGAGCGCCCGCCCGCCGGCGGAGGGCCGCGCCCGGCTGTCCGGGCGGTGCCGGGTCACGACAGCGACTCTCTGAGCCGCCGCATCTCCGCCGCGATCCGGTCGAGCGTCCAGTGGGCGTTCAGGCCGCTGGGGTTGGGGAGCACCCACACGGCCGTCTCCCCCACCCGTGACTCCTGCGGCCCGATCACCGCCTTCGGCGCGCCGAACGCGTGCCGGTAGGCGGTCACCCCGGCCACCGCCAGCACCTGTGGGCGGATCTCGGCGACCAGCCTCACCAGCCGCTCCCCGCCCGCCCGCAGCTCCTCGGCGGACAGCTCGGCGGCCTGCGCGGTGGCCCGCGGCACCACGTTGGTGATGCCCAGCCCGTACGAGGGCAGCAGCCCCTGCTCGGCCGGGGTCAGCAGCCGGGGCGTGAAGCCGGAACGGTGCAGCGCGGGCCAGAAGCGGTTGCCCGGCCGGGCGAAGTGGTGACCGGTGGCCGCGGAGTACAGGCCCGGGTTGATACCGCAGAACAGCACCCGCAGCGACGGCCCGAGCACGTCGCCGACCACGCGGCTCCTGGCCGCCTCCAGTTCGGTCCTGCTCGGCGCCGCGGGCGTCCGGTCTCGCGATGGCACGGGGCGAACCTAACCCATCTCCTCAAGCTTGCGTCCCTTGGTCTCCGGCACCTTGGACACCACGAAGACGAAGGAGAGCGCCGCGAAGAAGGCGTAGCCGACGTAGGCGCCGGCCAGGCTCCACTCGGCCAGGGACGGGAACGAGACCGTGATCAGCCAGTTGGCCACCCACTGGGCGGCGGCGGCCACCGACAGGGCGGCGGCCCTGATCCGGTTGGGGAACATCTCACCCAGCAGCACCCAGACGACCACACCCCAGGACAGCGCGAAGAACAGCACGAAGACGTGGGCGGCGACCAGGGCGACCGTGGCCTGGGTCTCCGGCAGCCTGACGGTCTCCCCGCTCGGCACTCCCGCGCTGAACGCCCAGGCGGCCACGGCGAGCGCGACCGTCATGCCCGCCGAGCCGATCAGCAGCAGCGGCCTGCGGCCGATCCTGTCGACGAGCGCGATGGCGACGAACGTGCCGACGATGTTGATGATCGAGGTGGAGAAGCTGATCAGCAGCGAGTCGGACTGGTTGATGCCGACCGACTGCCACAGCGACGCCGAGTAGTAGAAGATGACGTTGATGCCGACGAACTGCTGGAAGACCGAGAGCAGGATGCCGACCCAGACGATCGGCAGCAGCCCGAGCCGGTGACCGCGCAGGTCGCGCAGGCGGGGGCGGCGCTCGCTGCGCAGTGAGTCCTCGATCTCCGCGATCCGCTCGTCCAGGCTCGCGTGCTCGCCCTCGACCTCGGCGAGCACCTTGCGCGCCGCGGCCGACTTCCCGACCGCCACGAGGAAGCGTGGCGACTCGGGGATGACGGTCGCGAACAGCAGGTAGAGCAGGGCGGGCACCAGGCAGGCGCCCAGCATCCACTGCCACGCCTCCAGACCGAGCAGTTCGTTGTTGACGTCGCCCCCGGCCGTCTGCGCGATCGCGTAGTTGACCAGCTGCGAGACCGCGATGCCCAGGACGATCGCGAGCTGCTGGAAGGAGCCCAGGCGTCCCCGGTAGGCGGGCGGCGCGACCTCCGCGATGTAGGCGGGACCGATCACCGAGGCCATGCCGATCCCCACGCCGGCGAGTACCCGCCAGAAGGCGAGGTCCCAGACCGCGAACGGCAGGGCCTGCCCGACGGAGCTGACCGCGAACAGGACCGCGGCCACCTGCATCGTCCTGGTACGCCCCCAGCGGTCGGCCAGCCCTCCGGCGATCCAGGCGCCGGCCGCCGAGCCCAGCAGCGCGATCGCCACCACGACGCCGATCTCCACCGGGCCGACGCCGAAGTGTTCCTGGATGCCGGTGACGGCCCCGTTGATGACCGCGCTGTCGTAGCCGAAGAGGAACCCGCCGATCGCCGCGGCGGCGGTGATGAAGACGACGTGCCCGATGTGCTCGCTGGTGGTCCCCGGAGGGGTGGTACTGGCCATGCCGGTCCTTTCCCGGGAAAACGCAGTTGAGACGTCGGCCCCGGAGAACCGTGCGGCGGGCCGGCCGCCCGGCGACCGCTTCACCTGCGCGGAAGCGCGGCGACCCCACCGAACCTTTTACCGGCCCCGCTCGACTCTTTACCGGCCCCGCCGAACTCCTCACCTGCGCGGAAGCGCGGCGACCCCGCCGAACTCCTCACCAACGCAGGAGCGCGGCGACCCCGCCGAACTCGGCCAGCCCCTCCGAGGCCCTGCCGTCCAGCACGGTGACCTCGGCGTCGATGTCCAGGGTCCGTTCGATCATCCGCTCCGCCATCGCCGGCTCCCGGACGAGTTCCTGCTCCGGGACGCCCGGCGGGACCTGGCCGTCGGCGTACAGCAGGCCGTCGGCGCCCCTGCGGCCGCTCCAGTCGCACGACTCGGCCAGCAGCAGGTTGGCCACCCGGCTCTCGTTGAGCGCGGCGAGCGTGTCGGCCAGGCCGAGCGCGCCGCGCCCGCCGGACAGGGCGAAGTCCCTGGCCCGGTTGGCCAGCTCGGTGCCGCGCCGGGTCCTGGCCGCCGTGAGCTGCGGCTCCACGTACTCGACGATCTTCGCCGGGATCTGCGAGTCGACCACCGCGTCGACCTGGATGACGTCGCCGCCCAGCTCCCCCGCCAGGATCTCCGTCAGCTGGACGTCCCCGGCGAGCACGAGCGCGGTCCAGCCGCGGCTCGTGGCGTGCTCGGCGACGCGCGGGGCCTCCGCGCGCACCAGGCGGGCGAGGTTGTCCTCGACCCGGTGGGCGAACCTGTCGCGGCGCGACGTGCCCTGCTGGGAGGAGTCGATGGGCGTGGGGCTGCGCGCCTGCCGCCAGTCGTCGGCGTCGACCTCGAAGCGCGTGCTGTCGACTTCCCTGGCCATGCCGTAGCGGTAGTCGACGACGCGCAGCCCGTCCCGGGAGACGGCCACGACCCCGGCGGGCGGGGCGGCCTCGACCGCGTTGACCAGCGGGCGCACGCAGGCCGCGCGGTCCAGTGTGACGTGGTCGGGGATCGGGAGCTGGAAGGCGAAGGTCCACACCTCGTCGCTGCCGACCGGCGCGAACATCACCCGTCCGGGGCCGGACTCCGAGGGGTTGAGCAGCTGCAGAAAGTACGGTTCGAGCGCTTCGAGCCGCTTGAGGACCGCCATCCGCCGCACCCGGTCGGGGTCGGCCACGACCCGGTCCCGCAGGGCGGTCACCTCGTTGCGGAAGCGGATCCGCCACGCGGGACGGGTCGAGGCGTCCTCACGCGGATTGGCCATCAGGTAGAACGACAGGACTCCCAGCTCGTCGCTGATGGAGACGACGTCACGCAGCGCAGCACGATCGAATTCCATCGTTCCTCCCCGGACCGTCAGGTCTTCAAAGCCTAAGGAAAACGACGGACGCGGCCATCGGCACAATCCGGAAAATGCCCTCCTTGTCACCTGCCTTTATCGAAAAATCACAAACGTGGATCGACCGGCTCGGACTCCAGCGCCAGGACGGCGAAGACCGCCTCGTGCACCCGCCACAGCGGCTCGCCCGCGGCCAGCCGGGACAGCGCCTCCAGACCGAGCGCGTGCTCGCGCAGCGCCAGCGAGCGCTTGCGGCCCAGGAACCTGACGCGCAGGACGTCCAGGCTCTCGGTGTAGTCGGGCCCGTAGATGATCCGCAGGTACTCGCGCCCGCGGACCTTGACCCCCGGCTGCACCCGGTTCGGCGCGGCCGGCCGGTCCAGCGGCTTGACCACCATGCCCTCCCCGCCCGCGGCGGTCAGGTCCGACCACCAGGCGGTCGCCGCGTCGGTGGACTCCTGCGAGGCCAGATCCACGAACACGTGCCGGGTGGACGCGATCAGCGGGTCGTCGAGACGGGCCAGCATGTCCAGGTGCCAGGAGTGCGGCTCGTCCACGGCGGTCGCCCGGCCCTCGCAGGCGAGGATCTGGAACGGCGCCACGCGCAGGCCGTCCAGCCCGGAGACCGGCCAGCAGTAGCGCGCATAGGCGTCCCGGAAACGGGCAGCGTTGTCCGAGCGGCGGCGGGTGCGATCCAGGAGGTTGCCCACATCCAGTCCGCGCCCGTCCGCCGCCTCCAGCACGGCGAGCGCCTCGGGCAGCGCCGCGCGGGCCGCGGCCCCCACCGAGGCGTACTGGCTGCGGATCAGCTGCTCCGCCTTGGCCGACCACGGCAGCAGCTCGCAGTCGAGGGCCAGCCAGTCGGAGCCCAGCTCGTCCATGAGCGGCGCGCACACCTGCCTGAGCCGGTCGACCAGTCCGGCGGTGTCGGGGAAGAACGATCTTCCGGTGCGGGTGTAGACGGCCCCGCTGCCGCCGTCCGTCACCCCGAACCGGGCGGCCGCCACCCCCGGGTCCCTGGCCAGGACGGCCACGGCCCGCGAGCCCATGTGTTTCTCCTCGCACACCACCCGGGTCACCCCGGCCGCCGCGAACTCGGCGAACGCCTCGGCCGGGTGCTCCAGGTAACCGTCGAGCCGGGAGGCCTCCGGCGGCGCCATCGTCGGCGGCAGGTACACCAGCCAGCGCGGGTCGACCGCGAACCGGCTCATGATCTCCAGTGCCGCCGCCGCGTTCTCCTCCCTGATCTTGACGTGGCCGCCGCCGTGGCGCGTCTCGACGTACCTGGTGTCCCGAACGTCGTCGATGGAGAGCACGCCGGGCTCGCGGTGGCCGGGCGCGGTCAGCGGCCGCGTCGGCTCGTACCAGACCTTCTCCGCCGGGACGGAGACGATCTCGCGC
The DNA here is from genome assembly GCF_039534445.1 of Streptosporangium fragile. Taxonomy (NCBI): domain Bacteria; kingdom Bacillati; phylum Actinomycetota; class Actinomycetes; order Streptosporangiales; family Streptosporangiaceae; genus Streptosporangium; species Streptosporangium fragile. The sequence goes on from NZ_BAAAVI010000020.1 coordinate 83,489, forward strand.
TCCGGGTAGCGCAGCGAGGTGAGCCGGCCGCCGAAGACCGCGCCGGTGTCCAGGCAGATCGTGTTGTTGATCCACTCCGGCTCGGGGACGGGGGTGTGGCCGTAGACGACCATGGCCCGTCCCCGGTACTCCCGCGCCCACGGGTAGCGCACCGGCAGGCCGTACTCGTCGATCTCCCCGGTGGTGTCGCCGTACAGCGCGAAGGAGCGCACCCGGCCCGAGGACCGGCCGTGGTACGCCTCCTTGAGTCCGGCGTGGGCGACGACGAGCCTGCCGCCGTCGAGCTGGTAGTGGCTGATCAGCCCGTCCATGAAGGCCAGGGCCGCGCGCCGGAACTCCTCTGGCTCGGCGGCGAGCTGGTCCAGCGACTCCTGCAGGCCGTGGGCGACCTTGACCTTGCGGCCGTTGAGCGCGCGGGCCAGCTTCTGCTCGTGGTTGCCCGACACGCACAGCGCGGTGCCGGCCTCGACCATGCCCATGACCAGGCGGAGCACGCCCGGCGAGTCGGGGCCCCGGTCGACCAGGTCGCCGACGAACACCGCCGTCCTGCCCTCGGGGTGCACGGCCCCGGCGCCGCCGGGGTCGATCCGCCAGCCCAGGACGCGCAGCAGCGCCTCCAGCTCGGCACGGCAGCCGTGCACGTCGCCGATGATGTCGAAGGGCCCGGTCAGCTCGCGCCGGTCGGTCCACGCCTTCTCGGTGACGACGGTGGCGGCCTCGATCTCCTCCACCCCGCGCAGCACGTGGACCCGGCGGAAACCGTCGCGGGAAATCTTCGCCATCGACCGGCGCAGGTCCTTGCACTGCCGGGTGACGACGTGCGCCCCGAAGTCGCGGTCGGGCCGGGTCGCGTTGCGCGCGACCGCCACCTCCTCGGGCACGTCCAGGACGATCGCGTCGACCAGCACGTCGTGCGACTTCGCGAGGTCGATCAGCTTCCTGCGCGCCTCCCACTGCACGTTGGTGGCGTCCACGACGGTCAGCAGCCCGCGCCGCAGCCGGGTGCCGGCGATGTAGTGGAGCACGTCGAAGGCGTCGGGCGTGGCGCTCTGGTCGTTCTCGTCGTCGGCGACCAGCCCGCGGCAGAAGTCGGAGGAGATCACCTGCGTGGGCGCGAAGTGCCGGCGGGCGAAGGTCGACTTGCCGCTCCCGGAGACCCCCACGAGCACGACGAGCGACATCTCCGGCACGGCGATCTCAGTCATCTCCGCCTCCCTCGGGCACAAGGCTGAACAGGGCCATCTGGGTGGGCGGGCCCACCTCGGGGTCGTCGTCGCCGACGGGCCGGAAGGCGGCGCGGTAGCCGTACTCGCCGCAGACCTTCGCCGCCCACGCCCGGAACTCGGCACGGGTCCACTCGAAGCGGTGGTCGGGGTGACGCATGCCCGTCAGGAACTCGTAGCGCACGTTGTACTCGGAGTTGGGGGTGGTGACGATCACGTGACCCGGCCGGGCGGTGCCGAAGACCACCCGCTCCAGCGCGCCCAGCCGCGGCGGGTCGACGTGCTCGACGACCTCCATCAGCACCGCGGCGTCGTACCCGGCGAACCGGTCGTCGGTGTACGTCAGCGCGCCCTGGAACAGCTCCAGCCGCTCCCTCCGCCGCTCCGGCATCCGGTCGAGCTTCAGCCGCCGGGCCGCGATCGTCAGCGCCCGGGCCGACACGTCCGCCCCGGCCACCTTGGTGAAGCGGGGCCGCTCCAGCAGCGCCCCCACCAGCTCACCCGAGCCGCAGCCCAGGTCGATGACGCGCTGTGCGCCCAGCTCCTCCAACGCGTCCAGCACGGCCTGGCGGCGCAGCACGTTGAGCGGCCGCCGCCTCACGGCATCACCGGTCTCCCCGGCCTGCCCGGTCTCACCTGCCTCCCCCGCGGGCGGCGTCCCGCCGGGGCGGGGCGGCTCGGCGGACCCGGCGGGCTCCGCAGCGGACCCGGCCGCACGGTCCGCGAGGTCCGCCTCCCCGGCGGGCTCGGCGGCGGATGTGAGCTCGGCAGGCTCCATGAGCCCGGCGGCGGCGAGCTCGGCGGACTCCGCAACGGCGGGATCCACAGGCTCGGCGGCGGGATCCTCCCCGATCGGGGGATCGAGCTCCTCCTCCACGTCGTCGCCGATCTCGGCGAGGCGGGCGAAGGCCGTGCGGGTCAGGGTCAGGCGGCGGCCCAGGTAGCGACGGGTGATCAGGTTACGCTCCGGGTGGCCGGCCAGCCAGGACTCGCCCGCCCTGATCAGCTTGTCCACCTCGTCGGAGGCGACCCAGTAGTGCTTGGCGTCGTCGAGCACCGGGAGCAGCACGTAGAGCTGGTTGAGCGCGTCGGCCAGGCGCGTCTCGCCGCGCAGCGCCAGCCGCACGTAGCGGGAGTCGCCCCACTCGGGGAACCCCTCGTCCAGCGGGATCGCCCCCGCCTCGACCGCCCAGCCCAGCGGCTCGAACAGCCGGTGCGCCAGCTCGGGGCCGCCCCTGCAGGGCAGCGCGGGAAGGGTGATCTCCAGCGGGATCGGGGCGGCGGCCAGCTCGGGACGGGCGGCGCAGCGGCCGGCGCGCGCCGTGCGGAAGACCTCGCCCAGCGCCACGGCCAGCAGCGACGACGCGGCGTAGGGCCGGTCGTTGACGTACTGGCCGAGCGCGTAGTCGGGCGTGGACCGGCCGCGGGAGCGCACCAGCCGGACCGGGTCGACGTCGAGCAGCAGCGCCGCCGTGCAGCGCTCCCGGCTCACCTCCGGGTACAGGACACGGGCCACGCCGTACGACTGGGCGAACTCCTGGACCCGGTCGGGGTGCTTGTGCAACAGGAACCCGAGATCGGTCGCGGGCCGCACGGTCGTGGAGATCGTCAGCAACACCCGGTTCAGTGTGCCGGAGACACTGCCGGCGCGGCCATCCATTAACCGGTCGCCGCCGGACCGGCCGCCCGCGCCGGGACACGGACCGCACGCCGGGGTCCGGCCGGTGCGCGTCACCGGCGTCCTCGCCGCCCGGCGGCGAGGACGACCGTCTCCGCGGAACCGGGGAGCGCGTCACACGTGGGGCAGGACCTCGGCGGCGATCAGCTCCAGGTGGTCGAGGTCCGACAGATCCATCACCTGCAGGTAGACCCGGTCGGCGCCCAGCTCGGCGAACCGGCCGATCTTCTCCACCACCTCGGCCGGGGTGCCGGCCAGGCCGACGGCGCGCAGCACGGCCAGGTCCTGGCCGATGGCCTCGGCCCGCCGGGCGAGCTCGGTGTCGTCGGCGCCGACGCAGACGGTCTGCGCGGCCGAGTACAGGATCGGCGAGCGGCCCTCGGCCTCGCACGCCTCGCGCACGCGGCCGAAGGCCGCCGCGGTGTCGTCCGGGGTGTGGAACGGCACGTTGTACTCGTCGGCGAACCGGGCGGCCAGGCGCGGGGTGCGCCTGGCGCCGAACCCGCCGATGATGATCGGCGGCCTGGGGCTCTGCGCGGGCTTCGGCAGCGCCGGGGAGTCGGCCAGCCGGTAGTGGGCGCCCTCGAAGGAGAACGTCTTGCCCATGGGAGTGGTCCAGAGCCCGGTCAGGATCTCCAGCTGCTCCTCGAACCGGCCGAACCGCTCGCCGATCGGCGGGAACGGGATCCCGTACGCGACGTGCTCGGCGTCGAACCAGCCGGTGCCGAGGCCGAGCTCGACCCGGCCGCCGCTCATCTGGTCGACCTGGGCCACGCTGATCGCCAGCGGGCCGGGCAACCGGAAGGTCGCGGGGGTGACGAGCGTGCCGAGCCGGATCGTGGAGGTCTCCCTGGCCAGGCCCGCCAGGGTCGTCCAGGCGTCGGTGGAACCGGGGCCGGGGTCGCCCGGCCCGATCCGCATGTAGTGGTCGGAACGGAAGAAGGCGTCGAAACCCAGCCGCTCCGCGGTCCGCGCGACCGACAGCAACTCATCGTACGTGGCGCCCTGCTGCGGTTCCGTGAAGATCCTCAACTTCATGGGGACCATTATCCGGGCACTCCGGACGGCATCCGCAGAAAGTCCGCGCGGTGGCGTGGGCACTTGCTACCGTTCAGGCCTCCACAGCTCGGAGTAGCGGATCGAGCACCGAGCGCGATCGATCGTGTCGCCGGAAAGGGAATCGCATGGCCGCGACGACAGACCACTCCGCCGACGATCAGGCCACGCGCCGCGCCCGCGAGCCGGGCGTCCCGCCCCGCCCGCTCGTCGCACTCGCCTCGGTCCTGCTCGCCGCCGGCACCGGTGTCGCGATCTGGCTGCTCCCCGGCAGGACCGACGGCGACTGGGCCGGGAGGCCCGGCACCGGGGCGGCTCCCGCGCCGGCCACGGGAGCGACCGCCGGGCGCACGGCCGAGCAGGGTGCCGCCCCCGCGGTCGCCCGCCCGTCGGGCTTCGTGACGTTCGTCGACGCGGTCCGCGACCCGCTGTTCGACCTGCCCAAGGTGGCCCGGAAGAGCCGCGTGCACTGGTTCACAGTGGGCCACCTGACCGCCGGGCACCACGGCTGCGTCCCCCGCTGGGGCGGCACGCGGGAACAGGACGGCGCTCCCGTCGCCGACCGGCTCGGCCGCCTGCGGGCCGCCGGCGGCGACGCGGGCCTCGCCTTCGGCGGCCCGGCCGGGCGCGAACTGGCCGCCGCCTGCGCCGACCAGGCCCGGCTGACCGCCGCCTACCGGCAGGCGATCCGCGCCTTCGACGCGTCCTACATCGACTTCGAGCTCCACGACAGGGCCGACGCCGCCACGGTGTTCCGGCGTGCCAGGGCGATAGCGACCCTGCAGCGCGAGGCCGCCCGCGCGGGTCGTCCTCTCACGGTGAGCTTCACCCTGCCGGTCACCGCGGCGGGACTGTCCAGGAGCGATCAGGAGATGCTCCGGGCCACCAGGGCGGCCGGCGCCGAGATCGCGGCCGTCAACCTGCTCACCCCGGTCGACCACGGCGCGGGCGGGCAGCGCCGCCTGCTCCCCGTCGCCTCGGCCGTCCGCAGCGCCCAGCCACAGATCGCCCGGTCACTGGGCGAGAGCGCGGCCTGGCACCGGATCGCGCTGACACCCGTCCTGACCGGTTCCGGTGATCTCACCGAGGGCGACGCCCGCAAGCTCCTCGCCTTCACCAACCGGAACAACCTGGCCTGGCTCTCCGCCCGGGGCGCCGCCCTCACCCCGGACGTCACCCGGTTCCTCGCCGCCCAGTAGGGCAGACATCACACCCCATCCCCCAGATCACCGCGTTCACCATTTCTCCCGGTTCTCCGGCGATTGCCATGCTCCATAGTGATCTCGCGCAGTCTCGGCTTCGGGTACGCGGCAGTTCGCCGGCCGGGCTCCGGGCCGACGGCATACGGCTGCGGGGAGACCGGAACCCGACCTGCTGGAACGCTCCCACCAGCGGGTGGACAGATGTCGAGGCAGGCTCATGACCGTCTAGGATCAAGCCTCATGATCGTGAACCTTGCGCTCAGCGCCGCGCTCGCCCTGACCGGAGTCTCCACGGGGACCGCCACCAAGACGGTGTCGTTCCGGGGCTTCAGTATCCAGGTCCCGGCCACCTGGAAGGTCGAGAAGGACCCGGTCGGCAACCTGTACGTCAGCACCGGCTCCTGCCCCAAGAACGCCCTCCAGTGCGCCGGCTTCTCCATCGGCGGGCCCGGGGACATCAAGACCGCCTACGAGGGCGGCCCGTACCGGCCGAACGAGCCCTACCACCCCGGCAGCGACATCGGCTACTGCCCGCCCGACAAGCGGTACGCCATCGACCAGCCGCCCGCCAGGCCGGCCAAGGCGGGCGGCGCCCCGTTCGGCACCGGTCACAAGGCGCGCTTCGCCGAGTGGCGGCTGCGCTGTATGACCGTGACCGGCAAGGCGACCTCGATCACCTACACGCAGCGCATCTGGTACCTGGCCGCGGAGAAGGTGATCGTCGTGGACGAGTGGAAGACGCCCGGCCTGGCGAAGATCCTCGGCAAGGCCGTGTGGAGGTGACCGGAGCCGTCAGGGCTTGCGGCCGACCGCTCCGTACCGGGGGATCTCTCGGCCGGTGAACCGGGTGTCCGGGTCGGGCCGCAGGCGACGGCAGCGACACGAGCCCCGGCTCCAGGGGTTCCGGGCCGTCGAAGAACTGCAGGATCTCCGGGGAGCGAGCGTGATCGGGTGCCTCCGCCGGCGCTCCAGGCGGCGGCCGCGGCGTTCACGGCCTCGCTGCGCACCCCCGGGAAACCGTATACCCGCAGGCCGCGGACCGGACGGTCTCGACCGCCTTGACCGTCTGGGAATCGAGGCACCCGGCTGTGGGCAGCTCACCGCGTCCGGCCGGCTTCACACAGAGTGCGGTTGCGAGGGTGTTCAGGTCTGTCGTCACAAACGGATCATGAACGCCCTCGCTCCGTTTCCGCAGGTGATCCCTTGGGCTCAATCATCCAGGGCGAGCGCGGAACCGGATCTCCGGAACGCGCGCCCGGCCGCCTCCGTCCTCGTAGACATAGGCCCCTACAGGGGGTATGAATGGGTTATAACCCTTCTGTAACCCCACAGGGAGGCGTGGTGCCGAAGATCAATGTCTACCTGCCCGACGAACTGGCCGAGGCGGTGAAGAAGGCGGGGGTGCCCGTCTCGGCCGTCTGCCAGCGCGCCCTGGAACAGGCCGTGCAGCGGGTGACCGCCATCCGTGAGACGGCACTGGCCGCCCCTGACGTCGACCGGCTGACGGCCCGCTTCACGCATTTCACCCCGCGAGCCCGGGAAGTGATCAAGCTCTCGGTCGAGCAGGCGCGGGCCTCGGGCGCGGCCGAGGTCGGCACCGAGCACCTGCTGGGTGGCATGCTGGCCGAGGGCGGCAACCTGGCCCTGCAGGTCCTGGGCGCCCTGGAGATCGAGCCCGCGGAAGTACGGCGCCGGTTGGACCACCTGGGCGCCCAGTCCCCCACCCCGCCCGAGGACGGTGACGCCGAGCTGACCTTCGGGGCGTCGGCGGCGGCGGCCCTGGAGCTGACCGTCACCGAGGCGACCGCCCTGGGCCACAACTACGTCGGCTGCGAGCACCTGCTGCTCGGGCTGATCACCGAGCCCGACGGGGCCGCCGGGCAGATCCTGCGCGGCCTGGGCGCCGAGCAGCGGCTGACCCGCCGCGCGGTCTCCGCCGCCCTCGCCGGGTACGTCCACCTGCGGGCCCAGACCCAGGCGGCGGCCCCGCCCCCGGCCCTGCCCGCCGGCGCGGCGGAGGCCCTGTCCGCCGCCGTCCGCGAGGAGCTCCGCCCGATCCTGCGCAGACTCGAACGGCTGGAGGAACACCTGGGCCCGGCGGACGGGGCGTAACCGTGTACGTGATCCTGTCCGTGGTCGTCCGCGCGGTCGTGGGCACGGCCGTCGGCCTGATCGTGGGCGCGGGCGCGGGGGCGGTCGTGGGCGTAGTCGTGGGCATGACGGCCGGCGTCGGCACGGGCGTGGTCGTGCGCGGCGCTCCGGACGCGCCGGCGGGAAGCCGGGACGCGGCAGGACGCCGGGGCACGGCGAGATGACGCCGCCGCGCCCCCGCCGGTCACTCCCGGACCTGCTCGCTGACCAGCAGGGCCAGGCACTCCACGTGGTGGGTCATCGGGAAGGCGTCGAAGGCCCGCAGGTCGGCGAGGGGGTAACCCCGCTCGGCGAAGCGGGCGAGGTCGCGGGCGAGGGTGGCCGGGTCGCAGGAGACGTAGACGATCCGGGTGGCCTCAAGGGTGGTGAGACGGTCGACGACGTCGCGGCCGAGGCCGGCCCGGGGCGGGTCGACGACGACCAGGTCGGCGCGCTCGATGTCGAAGCGGTCGAGGGCGTCCTCCACGCGGCCCCGGGCGAAGCGGGCCCAGGGCAGGTCGCGGAGGTTGCGCTCGGCGTCGCGGACGGCGGTGGGCTCGGATTCGACGCCGAACACGGCGCCCTCGGGGCCGACCGCCTCGGCCAGCCCGGCGGCGAACAGGCCGACGCCGCAGTAGAGGTCGAGGGCCCACTCGCCCGGCCGGGGGGCGGCGAACTCCAGGACCGCGTCGAGCAGGGTGGCGGCGGCGCCGGGATGGACCTGCCAGAAGCCGCTGCCGGTGACCTGGAAGTCGCGCTCGCCGACGCGCTCGACCAGGTGCCTGCGGCCGTGGACGACCCGGGTGCGACCCCTGCCCTCGTCGACGAAGACGGCCACGCTCGTGTCGAGGTCGGGCACGGCCACCGTGCGGCGGGGTTTGGGGGCGATCACCACGGCCTGGTCTCCGGTGCCGGAGGCGATGACCTCGACGGAGGAGGCGTTGCGCCAGTTCATGACCTCGACGCCGACGTTCTCCACGTCGGGGTGGGCGATCAGGCAGGCGTCGATCGGCTCGATGTCGTGGGAGCGGTGGCGGCGCAGCCCGGCGGTCCCGTCGCGGTCGACGGCGAACTGGACGCGGGTGCGCCAGCCGAGGCCGTCGGGGGCGCCGGGGACCTCCTCGACGACGCCCTTCCAGTCGACACCGGCCAGGCGCCTGAGCTGCTCGGCGACCACGTCGGCCTTCAGCCGGCGCTGGGCGTCGAGGGAGGCATGCTGCCAGTCGCAGCCGCCGCAGCGGCCGGGACCGGCGAACGGGCACGGCGGGACCACCCGGTCGGCGGAGGCCTCCAGGATCTCCACCGCGTCGGCCCGCAGGAACCGGGAGGTCTCCTCGGTGATCTCGGCCATGACGCGCTCGCCGGGGAGCGCGTGCCGGACGAAGACCACCCGGCCGTCATGGCGGGCGACGCACCAGCCGCCGTGCGCCACCGGCCCCACCGTCAGTTCGATCGCCATGGCCGTGCTCCCCCAGAGTTCGTCGTCGGTCAAGCCTCCCCGCGGTCAGGAACGCATACGAAAGGTTAAGCCTTGGCGCCCCGGTCCCGGACCACCTCGTCCCGCGGCCGCTCCTGACCGGCCACCTCGTGCCAGGGGCGGCGGACCGAGCCGGGGGCGAAGGGCTCGGGACGGCCCTTGAGCCGGTCGGAGGAGCGCAGCTGCCAGGGCACGCTGATGACCATCACACCGGGCTGGAAGAGCAGGCGGCCCTTCAGACGCAGCGCGCTCTGGTTGTGCAGGAAGTGCTCCCACCAGTGGCCGACGACGTACTCGGGGATGTAGACGCTCACCACGTCGCGGGGCGAGCGGCGGCGCAGCGACTTGACGTACTCCAGGATCGGCCGGGTGATCTCGCGGTAGGGCGAGTCGAGCATCTTCAGCGGCACCGGGATGCCGCGCCGCTCCCACTCGGCCTCCAGGGCCTTGGCCTCGTCGCCCTCCACGCCCACCGTGATGGCCTCCAGCTTGGAGGGGCGGGTGGCGCGGGCGTAGGCGAGGGCCCGCAGGGTCGGTTTGTGGATCTTGGAGACCAGGACGATGGCGTGGTTGCGCGCGGGCAGCATCGACTCGTCCAGCTGGCCGTCCTCGGCGACGGCGAGCTCGCGGGCGACGTTCTCGTAGTGCCGGTGGATGCCCTTCATCGTCAGGAACAGCACCGGCATGGCCACGCAGACGATCCACGCCCCGTGGGTGAACTTGGTGACCAGCACGACCACCAGCACCACGCCGGTCATCACGGCGCCGAAGAAGTTGATGGTCCGGGAGCGGTGCATCCGGTGCCGGACCTTGGCGTCGGTCTCGGTCTTCAGGTGCCGCGTCCAGTGCAGGACCATGCCGGTCTGGCTCAGCGTGAACGAGACGAAGACGCCCACGATGTAGAGGTTGAGCAGGCGGCTGACGTCGGCGTCGAAGCCCCACAGCAGCAGGCAGGCCCCGGCGGCGAGGATGACGATGCCGTTGGAGAAGGCGAGCCGGTCACCCCGGGTGTGCAGCTGGCGGGGCAGGTAGCGGTCCTGGGCCAGGATCGAGCCGAGCACCGGGAAGCCGTTGAAGGCGGTGTTGGCCGCGAGGAACAGGATCAGCGCGGTGACGGCGGCGATGGCGAAGAAGAGGACGGAACCGTTGCCGAAGACCGCGTCGGCGACCTGGGCGATGATCGGCTGCTGGTAGTAGTCGGGTCCGGCCGGCCGGCCGTCGATCAGCACGTCGCGGGCGGCGACGGAGGGCTCGGCGACCTTGACCCCGGAGGCCAGGCCGAGCGTGATGATGCCGACGAACATCGTCACCGCGATGAGGCCCATCATCAGCAGCGTGGTCGCGGCGTTCTTGCTCTTGGGCTTGCGGAAGGCGGGCACCCCGTTGCTGATCGCCTCCACACCGGTGAGCGCGGCGCAGCCGGAGGAGAAGGCGCGCAGGATGAGGAAGGCCGCCGCGAAGGAGGTCAGGTTGGTCTGCTCGGCGACGATCTCGTAGTCGGCGGTGGGCGCGCGCAGCTCGTCGCCGAGGACGAGCAGCCGGAAGGCCCCCCAGGCGATCAGGCCGATGACCGAGATCATGAAGGCGTAGGTGGGGATCGCGAAGGCCGCGCCGGACTCCCGGATGCCGCGCAGGTTGACCAGGGTCAGCAGCACGACGATGGCGATCGCGACCAGCGGCTTGTGCTCGGCGACGTAGGGGATGGTGGCGCCCACGTAGTCGACGCCGTTGGCGACCGAGACCGCGACGGTGAGCACGTAGTCGACCATGAGCGCGCTGGCGACGGTCAGCCCGGCGTTATGGCCGAGGTTGACGGTGGCGACCTCGTAGTCGCCGCCCCCGCTGGGGTAGGCGTGCACGTTCTGCCGGTACGACGCCACGACGGTGAGCATCACGACGACGACGGCGAGCGCGACCCAGGGGCTGAAGTGGTAGAAGGAGACTCCGGCGAGGGAGAGGATGACAAGGATCTCCTGGGGGGCGTAGGCCACCGAGGAGAGCGCGTCGCTCGCGAACACGGGCAGCGCGATACGTTTGGGGAGCAGTTGCTCGTGGAGCTGTGTGCTCCGCAGTGCACGCCCGATGAACAGGCGTTTGACAAGGTCTGTCGCCTTCGACACGTCTGCCGATGCTAGCCGTTGTTTCCCCGCCCCACTGACGCGGCACTCCCAGAGCGGGCCATACTGGCTGAATACATCGACAACAAGATCCGCCTCACAGCCATCGGCGGGGGAGCATGCATATCGTGATCATGGGGTGCGGCCGGGTGGGTTCGACCCTGGCGCACATCCTGGAGGACAGCGGCCACTCGGTCGCGATCATCGACCGCGATCCGCAGGCGTTCCGCCGCCTGCGGGCGGGGTTCAGAGGGCGCCGGGTCACCGGCATCGGCTTCGACCGGGACGTCCTGGAGGAGGCCGGCATCGAGGCCGCCGGCGCCTACGTGGCGGTCAGCAGCGGGGACAACTCCAACATCATCTCCGCCCGGGTCGCCCGCGAGACGTTCGGCGTGGACAACGTCGTGGCCAGGATCTACGACTCCCGCCGCGCCGAGGTCTACCAGCGGCTGGGCATCCCCACGGTGGCCACGGTCCGGTGGACCGCCGACCAGATCCTCCGCCGTGTGCTGCCCGAGGGCGCCGAGCCGCTCTGGCGCGACCCCACCGGGTCCGTGGTGCTGGCCGAGGTGGCCTACCATCCCGGCTGGGTCGGCATCACGACCAGGGAGCTGGAGGAGGCCGCGGGCACCCGCCTGGCGTTCGTCAACCGGATGGGCGAGGCCCTGCTGCCCCGCGCCGACTCGGTGGTTCAGGAGGGTGACATCCTGCACGTGATGGCGGCCGAGAGCGACATGGACCGGATCAACAAGGTGCTGTCCGGAGCGCCGGAGGAGGGGCACTGATGCGCGTCACCATCGCCGGCGCCGGGGCGGTCGGCCGCTCGATCGCCGCCGAGCTCCTGGAGAACGGCCACGAGGTCCTCCTCATCGACGTCGACCCCAAGGCCATCAAGATCGACAGCGTGCCGCGGGCGGAGTGGCTGCTCGCCGACGCCTGCGAGATCTCCTCGCTGGACGAGGCGGGTCTGGCCGACTGCCACGTGGTCGTCGCCGCCAGCGGCGACGACAAGGTCAACCTGGTGGTCTCGCTGCTCGCCAAGACGGAGTACGGCGTGCCGCGCGTGGTCGCCCGGATCAACCACCCCAAGAACGAGTGGCTGTTCAACGAGTCATGGGGCGTCGACGTGGCCGTCTCGACCCCGCGCCTGCTGAGCGCGCTGGTCGAGGAGGCGGTGAGCGTCGGCGACCTGGTCCGCCTGATGACGTTCCGCCAGGGCCAGGCCAACCTGGTCGAGCTCACCCTCCCCGAGGACGCCCCGGTCGTCGGGCAGCGGGCCGGCTCGGTGCCGTGGCCCACCGACACCGCCCTGGTCGCGATCCTGCGCGAGGGCCAGGTGCTGGTGCCCACCGCCGACGACCCGCTGGAGGCCGGGGACGAGCTGATGTTCGTGGCCACCCAGGAGGTCGAGGGAGAGCTGGCCCGGCTCCTGTCGCCGCACCACCGCACGCCGAGCTGAGGGTGAAAGGCGCGGGGCCCGGTACGGCGTGCCGTACCGGGCCCCACGCCTTTCCCTCGCCATCGGCCCGTACGCCGTCTTCCACGGCCCCTCGGCCCGTACGCCGCCTTCCGCGTGCCCTCGGCCCGTGCGGCCCGGAACCGGCCCGCACGGTCGAAAGGACGGTCCCGCGGTCAGGAGACCGCGGTGCGCACCGGGGTGCGGCCCCTGGTCAGGAGCCAGACCATGCCCGCGAGCGCCGCGATCTGGAGCGGCCAGCCCATCGCGATCTTGAGGATCCCCAGCTCGGCGACCGCGTCGTTGCCGCCGATCGCGTAGACGGGCAGTTGCACGGCCACCCGGACCACGCAGGGGATCATCAGCAGCCAGGTGAGCTTGGTGCAGAGCCTGACCACCGCCGGATCGGCGCGCCACCCCGTCGGGTCTCCGGTGACGGACCCGATCAGGAAGCCCACCACCGGCCAGCGGGTGACGATCGACAGGAGCATCGCCGCCGCGTACCCGGCGTTGTAGAGAATGCCCGGCAGGAAGACGTCCTTCGCCTCACCGGTGCGGGAGGCGAAGAACGCGCCGATGCCGATGCCGATCAGACTGTTGATCACGAACTGCGGCGTCGAGCGCTGCACCAGCCGCACCAGGAGCAGCAGCACCGCCGCGGAGACACTGACGATGAGGGAGAGCCTGAGATCGGAGGTGCCGATCCACATGCCCGTGAAGGCGATCGTGGGCACGGCCGCCTCGACGGTTCCGCGCACGCCGCCGAACGCCTTGGCCAGCTGGCCGCGGATCGCGGCCTCCACCGTGTCATGGGCGGCGGTCTCGTCGGTGGTGGTCATCTTCTCGCTCACCGTCTTGTGATCACCAATCGCTCACGCACCGCCCGCAGGGCGCAGCTCGTACTTCGGGTTGAACATGACTTTGCGCCCATCCTGCATGCTGACGAGCCCTTCGGCCAGCACCATCCGGCCCGGTTCGATCCCGGCGATCTTCCTGCGGCCCAGCCAGATCAGATCGATCACGTCCGATCCGTCGTAGAGCTCGGCCTCCAGCGCCGGGGCGCCCCCGCGGGGACGCAGGGTCACCGTCCGCAACGTGCCCGTGACGCAGAAGCGCCGACGCCCGCCGCAGGAGGCGATGGGCGTGGCACCGTGGCGGTCGAGGTCCTGCCGGAGCTCATCCGCTTCCAGCTCGGCCTGGCCGGCTGTCAGGCGGCGGAAGAAGCCTCGAAATCCGCCCTGTTTATGCGGCTCCTGAGAACCCACGGTTCTCTCCTTCACATACGGGTTGAATCAGCGTACGCGATCCCCCGCGTCAGCGAATCTCCGCGATCTCCGGCCCTCGCTTGAAGGGGTTGAGGCTCTGCGCCCCCGGGCCGGCGGCCTGCCGCTCCGCGGCCTGTCTGGCCTCGGGCGGGAGCCGCAGCTCGATCGGCTCCTTGGGCGGCATCGGTTCGTCCCCGCGGACCACGACGATGTCGCGGATGACGCCCTCCAGTGTCGCGGCGGCCTCGGCGTCCGCGGCGGCGCGCCCGCTGATCACACCGCGGAGGAACCAGCGCGGGCCGTCCACGCCGATGTAACGGACCGGCTGCTCGACCCCGTCGGCCGGGATCCTCGCGGCCAGCTCGACGCCGAACGGGCCGTCCTTCTCCTCGGAGGTGCCCCCGGCGCCCTTCACCCCCTCGGCGAGCTCGGCCCGGACCTCGTCCCAGATCCCGCTGCGCTTGGGCGCCGCGAAGGCGTGCACCTGCAGGGCGCTCTCCTGGAACAGGATCACCGCGCCGACGATCTGGTCGCCGGCCACGTTCAGCTGGATCTCGAAACCGGAGTCGACCGGCAGGCGCATACCGCCCAGGTCGACCCGCTCCCGCTCGGGATGGGGCTCGTCGGCGTCCCATGGGCCGGACTCACGCGCCGGGACCTGCTCGGCCGCTTCGACGGCCTTGGTCTCCGGGGACTCCTCACGACGGCGACGTCGGAACACTTTCCTCACGCTCCTTGAAGATTCACTGGTCACCCGTCCGTCGCCGCACGTGGCGGCGGACGGCCTGGCGGGTGCGCTCCGGCCCCGGGTCACCGTCTGCCACGTCACTCACCTCTTCGGGTCCGTGTCCGGTCAGCGGCCGGTGGACCCGAATCCGCCGGCGCCGCGCGCCGATCCGGGCAACCGGTCGACCTCGTAGAACGCCGCCCGCTCCACCCGCTGGATCACCAGCTGTGCGATCCGGTCCCCCCTGCGCAGGCGGGCGGCCTCCTTGGTGTCGGTGTTGATCAGCGTCACCCTGATCTCGCCCCGGTATCCCGCGTCGACGGTGCCGGGGGCGTTGACGAGCGTCACACCGTGCTTGGCGGCCAGGCCGGAGCGCGGATGGACGAACGCCGCGTACCCGTCGGGCAGTGCGATCGCCACCCCGGTGCCGACCACGGCCCGCTCGCCGGGGAGCAGTTCGACGTCCTCGGCGGCGTAGAGATCCGCGCCGGCGTCGCCCGCGTGGGCGTACGACGGCAGCGGCAGCCCGGCGTCGAGCCGGTGGATCAGCACCTCGACGGTGTTGGTCACGGGTTCACCTCGTACTCGTGGTGCTCGTCGATGATGGCCTTCACGTCACCGTGCCGGGCGAAGTGCTCCATGCCGACCTCGATGAAGAGCGCGGCGGCCCGCACGGCGACCGGGCCGTCCGGGGAGCCGATGCGGCCCTCAGCCTCAAGGTACGCCTTCCGGCCGGACACGCCGGTGCACCAGGCACGCAGATGCAGGGTCGTCCCGACCGGGACGGGGGCCAGGTAGTCGGTCTCCAGCCGCCCGGTGACGTAGGGGCGCTGGAACAGCCAGACGGACATGCCGATGACCTCGTCCATCGCCGTGGCGAGGATGCCGCCATGCGCCAGGCCCGGCGCGCCCTGGTGCGCCTCCCCCACGGTGAACTCGGCGACCACCGTGACCCCGTCGGGGGTGCGGGCGGTCAGGTGCAGGCCGGTGGGGTGCCGGTCTCCGCAGCCGAAGCACTTGCCGTAGTGCGGGCCGAGCGGGGTGCCGGGGGCGGGTCCGCCGGGAGCCGCCTGCGGGCGGGTCGCCCCCGGCGGGGGGGTGGTCACGGTGGAACGGGTCACGGAGGAGAACGTTACCCCTTGGGCTGCGGAGATTCCTCATTCACCGGCGCATCGCCCTCGCCGGGCGCCGATCGCGCCGCCTCACCGGCCTCGGGCGCGGGCCCCGCACCGTCCGTCCCGTGCGCCGGCCGCGCCGCTCCGCGGCCCTCCGGCACGGTCTCCACCGCCCCTCCGGTCTCGGGCACCACCGCTCCGCGGCCCTCCGGGGCCGGTCCGGCGGATCGGGCGGCCGCGGGCGCCGGCCGGCCGGTCCCCGGCTCGGGTTCGGGGTGTTCCGGTGCCGGGGGCAGCGCGGGGCGGTCGCTGCTCAGTTCGGGCAGCGCCCGGTAGAGCACGGCGGCGACCGGGACCGCCACCGCGGCCCCGGCGATGCCCGCCAGGATGCCGCCCACGGCCAGCACCAGGATGATCGCCAGTGGGTGGAAGTTGAGCACCCTGCCGACGATCAACGGCTGGAGCACGTGGTTCTCCAGCTGCTGCTCCACCACCAGGATGCCGAGGAAGATCAGGGCGTAGATCGGGCCCTTGGCGCCGAGGGTGACCAGGGTGGCCACGCCCCCGGCGAAGAAGATGCCGACGATGGGGATGAAGCTGGCCAGGAAGATCAGCACGGCCAGCGGAGCCCAGAGCGGCACGCCCATCCCGGCGAGCACGATGCCCATGATCACGCCGTGCACCCCGGCGACCGCCACGGTGCCCTGCACATAGTGCGAGAGCGTCACCCAGGCCGCCCGGCCGGCCCGGTCGACGCGGGGGGCGACCGAGCCGAAGGCGCCCAGGAACCACGACCAGATCCGGTCGCCGTCCTTGAGCAGGAAGAACGTCACGAACAGCAGCAGCACGATGGAGGCCAGCACCTCCAGCGCCACCGTGGCGCCGGTGAGCACCGTCTGGGTGATCTCGTTGCGCTGGGCGGTGATCTGGTCGGTGATCTCGTCGACCCAGCTGGTGAGCTGGGTCGGCTGCAGGTGCAGCGGCCCGGTGTAGAGCCAGTTCTCCACCGTCTTGGACGTCGCCCTGACCTGGTCGACCAGGCCGGGGAACTCCTCGTTGGCGCGCAGCCCGATGATCCAGCCGATACCGCCCAGCACCGCGAGCGCGACGAGCATGGTGGCCCACGTGGCGTAGATGGGCCGCAGGCCCATCGCGCGCAGCCGCCGGGTGACCGGGAAGAGCAGCGCGGTCAGCAGCAGCGCCACGGCCACCGGTAGCACCACGATGCGCAGGGTCGCGATGAACTGGGCGAAGTAGAACACCGCCCAGCCGATGATGATCAGGCACAGGCTCCACACGGCCAGGCGGAGCAGCGGGCGTGGCACCAGGTTCGTCAGGCGTTCCCGATCGGAGATCACACGTTCCAGACTGTCACGCCGGGGCCGGGAATGCGCGTGGGTTATCGATCGGACACGAAAAGGAGCGGCCCGGACCCTGGTCCGGGCCGCCCGGCGTACGGTCGGGGGTCAGCGTTCCTGCGGCGGCCGGGAGATCACCCTGTCGTCGAGGTAGCAGCTGCAGTTGCCACAGCCTGGCGTCATGCCCTGTCCTCCCCTCACCTGTCGTGTCTCGACCGTACGGCAGGATCCCCCGACGGGGAGGACAGATTCGCGTTCGGGCGCGGCCGGGGTCAGGCCAGCTCGACCTCCACCACCGGCTCGCCGTCGCCCGCCCGGAGCACGAACTCCTCGATGACGCCCGCGCCGCACAGGTCGTCCTGCGCCTGCCGGATGAGGTCGGCGTGCGCGCCGGCGACGGTCAGCCGGGAGACCTCGGCCCGCATGGACAGCCGGGCGTCCGACTTGGCCTTGCGGACCCGGCCGAGGACCGCGGCCACCGCCGGGAGCATCTCCGGGTCACCGGGGTGCCCGTCGCGTCCGGCCGTCTCGGGCCAGGCGGCCCGGTGCACCGAGCCCTCCCGCCACCAGGACCAGACCTCCTCGGTGACGAACGGCAGGAACGGGGCGAACAGCCGCAGCATGACGTCCAGGGCCTCACGCAGCGCCGCGTGCGCCGAGCGCGCGGCGGGTCCGTCCTCGTACGCCCTGGCCTTGACCAGCTCCAGGTAGTCGTCGCAGAACTCCCAGAAGAACCGCTCGGTCCGCTCCAGCGCCCGGGTGTAGTCGTAGGCCTCGAACGCCTCGGTGGCCTCGCGGACCACCTCCGCCAGCCTGGCCAGCATCGACAGGTCGAGTGGCTCGGTGACCTGCCCGCCCTCGCCGCCCAGGCCCAGCACGAACCGGGAGGCGTTGAGGATCTTGATGGCCAGCCTGCGGCCGATCTTGATCTGGCCGGTGTCGAACGCGGTGTCGGTGCCGGGACGGCCGCTGGCCGCCCAGTAGCGGACCGCGTCGGAGCCGTACTGCTCCAGCAGGCCGAGCGGGGTGACCACGTTCCCCATGGATTTGGACATCTTCTTACGGTCGGGATCGAGGATCCACCCGGAGATGGCGACGTTGCGCCAGGGCAGGGTGTCCTGCTCCAGGTGGGCCCGGACCACGGTGGAGAACAGCCAGGTGCGGATGATCTCGTGGGCCTGCGGGCGCAGGTCCATCGGGAAGACCCGCCCGTACAGGTCGGGGTCGCGCTCCCAGCCGCCCGCGATCTGCGGCGTCAGCGAGGAGGTGGCCCAGGTGTCCATGACGTCCGGGTCGCCGATGAAGCCGCCCGCCTTGCCGCGCTGGTCCTCGGTGTAGCCGGGCGGGACGTCGGTGGACGGGTCCATCGGCAGCATGGAGTCGGGCGGCAGGATCGGCGTGGAGCGGTCGGGCTCCCCGGCGGCGTCCAGCGGGTACCACACCGGGATGGGCACGCCGAAGAACCGCTGGCGGGAGATGAGCCAGTCGCCCGCCAGGCCCTGCACCCAGCTGTCGTAGCGGACCTTCATGTGCGGCGGGTGCCAGGCCAGCTCCCCGCCGCGCGCCAGGAGCGCGTCGCGCAGGCCGGGTTCGCGCCCGCCGTTGCGGATGTACCACTGCCGGGTGGTGACGATCTCCAGGGGCCGGTCGCCCTTCTCGTAGAACTTCACCGCGCGCTTCACCGGCCGCGGCTCGCCCTCCAGATCGCCCGAGGCGCGCAGCATCTCCACGATCCGCTCCCGAGCCCCGTGGACGGTCCTGCCCGCCAGCTCGGCGTACGGCTCCGCCGGGACGCCCGGGGGCGGCTCGGGCAGCAGCCTGCCGTCCCAGCCGATGACGGCGCGGGTGGGCAGGTCGAGCTCGCGCCACCAGGTGACGTCGGTGACGTCACCGAAGGTGCAGATCATCGCGATGCCCGACCCCTTGTCGGGCTCGGCCAGGTGGTGGGCGAGCACCGGCACCTCGACGCCGAACAGCGGGGTCGTGACCGTGGTGCCGAACAGCGGCCGGTAGCGCTCGTCGTCCGGGTGGGCGACGAGCGCGACGCAGGCGGGCAGCAGCTCGGGCCGGGTCGTCTCGATCCAGACCCGGTCGCCGGGCCCCCGCCCGCCCGCGGACGTGAAGCCCACCCGGTGGAAGGCGCCCGGCCACTCACGGTCTTCGAGCTCGGCCTGGGCGACGGCGGTGCGGAAGGTGACGTCCCACAGCGTGGGCGCCTCCGCCTGGTACGCCTCGCCACGGGCCAGGTTGCGCAGGAAGGCCCGCTGCGACGCGGCCCGGGCGTCGTCGCCGATCGTGGCGTACGTCAGCGACCAGTCGACCGAGAGGCCCAGGCGACGCCAGAGCTCCTCGAACGCCTTCTCGTCCTCGGCCGTGAGCCGCTCGCACAGCTCGATGAAGTTCCCGCGCGAGATGGGGATCTGACGCTTGGGATCGGGCTTGGCGGGCGGCACGAAGCCCGGGTCGTACGGGACGGAGGGGTCGCAGCGCACGCCGAAGTGGTTCTGCACCCGGCGCTCGGTGGGCAGGCCGTTGTCGTCCCAGCCCATGGGGTAGAAGACCTCGCGGCCGCGCATCCGCCGGAAGCGCGCGATCGTGTCGGTGTGGGTGTAGGAGAAGACATGGCCGACGTGGAGGGAACCGGAGACCGTCGGCGGCGGGGTGTCGATCGAGTAGATCTCCTCGCGCGTGCGCGACCGGTCGAACCGGTAGGTGCCCTCGTTCTCCCAGCGGCCTACCCATACGGCTTCCAGGCCGTCGAGAGTCGGTTTCTCGGGCATGGGCGCATGGCGCGGTCGCTGTTGTGTCATGCCTCCGTATGGTATGGCTTCACACGGTGCCAGGCTGGTTGCGACTAGTGTTCTGATCCTGAACTGATACGGGAGGAACCACATGGCCGACAAGACCGAGAAGCAGGACCTCGCGTGGAAGGCCATCGGCGGCCTGCTGGGCCTGGCGACGGCCTGGGCCGCCAAGAAGGTCATCGGCTTCGCCTGGGAGAAGGCCACCGGCAGGAAGCCGCCGGCCGACAGCGAGTCGCTGGAGATCAGCCTGGGTGAGGCGATCGGTTACGCCGTGGTGATGGGGGTCGGCATGCAGGTGACGCAGATCGTGGTCGCCCGCACCGCCAAGAAGCGCTACAACGCCTGGAAGGCCGTCAAGGACGCGGCCAGGGAGGCCGCCGGCGAGATCACCTCCTGACGGCGCCGCCGCCCGCGGCCCCACCGCGGGCGGCGCGGGCCGCGGGCCGCGGGGAGGCGACGGGATCAGGGCGCTTCCAGCGCGGTGAGGAACTCCCGGGCCCAGCGGTCCACGTCGTAGGTCGACACCCGCCGCCGCAGCGAGCGCATCCGGCGTGACAGGTCGTGCGGGGTGGCGCGCATGGCGGCCACCATGGCCCGCTTGAGACCGTCGACGTCGTAGGGGTTGACCATGAACGCCTGCCGCAGCTCGTCGGCGGCTCCGGCGAACTCGCTCAGCACGAGCGCGCCGCGCAGGTCGTGGCGGCAGGAGATGTACTCCTTGGCGACGAGGTTCATCCCGTCGCGCAGCGGCGTCACCACCATCACGTCGGCGGCGAGGTAGAGCGCGGCGAGCTCGTCGCGGCCGTACGACTGGTGCAGGTACTGCACGGGCTGGTGCCCGATCTCGCCCTGCTCGCCGTTGATCCGGCCGACCTGCAGCTCGATCGAGTCGCGCAGGCGCATGTACTCCTCGACGCGTTCCCGGCTCGGCGTGGCGATCTGCACGAACGTCGCCTCGCCCGCCTTGACCGTCCCCTCCCGGAGCAGCTCGCCGAACGCCTTCAGCCGCTGGCCGATGCCCTTGGTGTAGTCGAGCCTGTCGACGCCGAGCAGCATGCACTCGGGGTCGCCCAGCTCCGTGCGGATCTGCTTGGCCCGCGCGATGATGTGCGGCTCGCGGACCAGCGAGTCGAGCTCGCCGAAGTCGACCGAGATCGGGAACGCCCCGGCCCGGACGACCCGGTCGCCCACGTAGATCTCGTGCTTGTGGTGCTGCAGGCCGAGCAGGCGGCGGCAGAGCCGGATGAAGTTGGACGCGCCGCCGGGGCGCTGGAACCCGACCAGGTCCGCGCCGAGCAGGCCTTCGACGATCTCCCGCCGCCACGGGAGCTGGGAGAACAGCTCGACCGGCGGGAAGGGGATGTGCAGGAAGAAGCCGATGCGCAGGTCGGGGCGGAGCTCGCGCAGCATGGCGGGGACCAGCTGGAGCTGGTAGTCCTGGATCCACACCACGGCGTTCTCCGCCGCCTCCTCGGCGGCGGCCCGGGCGAAACGCTCGTTGACGGAGCGGTATGCGTCCCACGCCGAGCGCGAGTACACGGGGGTGGCGACCACGTCGTGGTAGAGAGGCCAGAGCGTGGCGTTGGAGAAGCCCTCGTAGTAGAGCTCCACCTCCGCCTCCGACAGGGGCACCGGGATCAGGTGCATGCCGTCGTGCTCGAAGGGGCCGAGCCGTTCCCCGGGGGCTCCGTGCCAGCCGATCCAAGCCCCCTCCCTGCGCTGGAGGACGGGGGCGATCGCGGTGACGAGGCCGCCGGGGCTGCGCCGCCACATGTTCTCCCCCACCCGGTCGACCGGAAGGCGATTTGCGACGATCACGAACGCGCTGCGGCCCAGCACTGATTCCTCCAGGGAGTCGAGTATTTGCTGAGCTAACTACCCAATTCCGACGTTTTTATGACTTTCCCGGGGGAAGGGCGGTATGAATTCTCAGATCACCGCGAACAAGTTCAGCCAGCTTCCTGGTGGCGGCGCGGTTGAGGGCGCCGCCGGCCACGGCCCCGGTGAGGAAGGGGCCGAGCGTCGTGAGATGGCGCCCGAGAGTGCGCATCAGGCGGTTGCGCAGCGCGGTCTTGGCCGCGCCGCCGAAGGCGATGGTGAAGGACGCGGGGGACAGCGGGTCGATGCCCCGCTGCCTGGACCAGGCCGTCACGAAGGCGAGGGCGCGCTGGGAACCGTTGCCGGGGACCTGGACGCCGTAGACCTCGTGCAGCTCGGCGATGAGTTTGACCTCGATGGCGGCGACCACGAGGGTCTCGGCCACGAGCTGGGCGGGGGCGGAGAGCAGGAGCGGGGGGGCGGCGAACTCGGCTGCGGCCAGCGCGCCGCCGATGGCCCCGACCGTCATGGTGGCCTTGGCCGCGGTGCGCACGAGGTCGTCGGCCAGGGCCTCGGAGGTGAGGCCGTTGTGGTGCTCGGAGAGGGTGTGCAGGTCGCGGATGGGGATGCGGGGCGCGACGCTCATGAACACGTCCGCCAGCCAGCGGCCCCGGCCCGTCCCGGACGCCTTGGCCTTCTTCGCCCCGGCGGCCAGGGTTCGTGAGAGGCGGCCGAGCAGCTTCCGCCGCTCGGCCGCGTCCATGTCGCCCGGCTCCACGAGCCGGCCGACGATCTCCGCCGTTTCCCGGTCCGGCGCGCCGGTCGACTCCTCGGCCGGGGAGTCGTCCGGCGCGGCACCGGTCTTGCTGTTCTCTGACGCCATGTCTCGGAACCTCCTCAAGGCTGTCCTGCGGCCCTACCCATGATGAGCGGGACACACCTCGGACAAACCGTCGGAATCGTCAGGCCGCGCACTCCCGGCAGATCTGCTGGCCGTTCTTCTCCACGGCGAGCTGGCTGCGGTGGTGTACGAGGAAGCATCGCGCACAGGTGAACTCGTCGGCCTGACGAGGAATCACCCGGAGCGAGAGCTCCTCGTTCGACAGGTCGGCACCGGGCAGTTCGAGCGACTCGGCGAGGTCGGTCTCGTCGATGTCGATGCTGCCCGAGGACTTGTCGGTACGGCGCGCCTGCAGTTCCTGAAGACTGTCCTCGCCGAGGTCGTCGTCAGTCTTGCGTGGGCTGTCGTAGTCGGTAGCCATCGGTCTGCTCCATCCCCCTCATCTATCTGTCTGCGCTCGGTCGCGCGTGTGTAACGTCCGAGAGGCACGACTTGTGCCCGGTCCGCCAGAGAGATTCCTGCATCGGTACCCCGCCGGAATGGTCACCGAACCTCCCTACACGTGAGGGACGTACTGCCAATGGGCAGGGTTAGCCAAATATGGCGTAAACCACAGCATTGGCGGCATGCACCACCGTGTTCGACGGCACATCCAACCACATGTACGGCGTGAACGAGACGCCCCCCGCCGCATCAGCGCGACTGGAGTCGCACCGTGACCACCAGGCCTCCGCCGTCACGAGGCACGGCGGTCACGTTGCCCCCGTGGGCGCGCACGACCGCGCGGACGATGGACAGCCCGAGACCCGCCCCCTTGGAGGAGTCGACCCGGTCGGCATTCAGCCTCCGGAACGGCTCGAACAGGCTGTTCACCTCGTACGCGGGCACGTGCGGCCCCGTGTTGGCCACCTGAACAATCAGGGCACCCTCCACCATTCCCGTCCGGACCCACAAACGTCCAGATTCGGGAAGGTTGTGCTTGATGGCGTTCTCCACGAGGTTGGACACGCAGCGCTCCAGGAGCACCGGATCCCCGATCGTCTCGGCGCCGCGGAGCTCGGCGGTGACCGTGACGCCGGCCTCCTCCGCGCGCGAGGCGAGCTGCTCGACGGCGGTCTCGGCCACCTCCTTCATGTCCACGGGCTTGCGCACGCTCAGCTCGCGCTCACTGCGGGCCAGCAGCAACAGGCCCTCGATCAGGCGCTCGTTGCGGGCGTTGACCTCCAGGAGCGTGCGGCCCAGCGCCTTGAGGTCGCTGGACGCCTCGGGGTCGGACAGGGCGATCTCCAGGACCGTCCGGTTGATCGTCAACGGGGTGCGGAGCTCGTGGGAGGCGTTCCCCACGAACCTGCGCTGCATGTCGAACGCCACGTTCAACCTGGTCAGCATGGCGTCGAAGGTGTCGGCCAGCTCCTTGAGCTCGTCGTCGGGGCCCTGGAGGTCGATCCGCTCGTGGGCGAGCGTGGAGCCGGACAGCCGCCGGGCGGTGGCGGTCATCTTCTGGATCGGCTTCAGCGCCCGGTCGGCGACGACGTAGCCGATGATGACGGCCAGGATGCCGACCCCCGCCAGGGCCATCAGCGAGCGGAAGAGCAGTTCCTTGCGCGCCTGCGCCACGGCGGCGTGCTGGGCCCAGTACCACTCCCGCTCGATCTGGGCGGCGAGACCGGCGGGCACATTGCTCAGATCGAGCGGGAGCTGCGGCCAGGCCGCGTCGAGCGCCCAGCCCACCATCAGGTAGATGACGAGCATGAGCAGGGCACCCGCCGCGAAGAACAGCAGGGCATAGGTGATGGTGAGCCGCCAGCGGATGCTGACCCGGTCGAAGACCGCCCGCGCCCGCTCCAGCGGGGTGCGGTGGACCGGGGCGGCGCCCGCCGGAGGCGGGCCGTCCCACGTGGGCGGGCCCTCCGGCGGCGAGGACTGGGCCGCGCCTGCCTTCCCCGTGCCTTCCGCGGGACCGGAGGAGAGCTGCTCACCCCTCCAGGCGCCCCGCTCGGAGTGCGGGCTGATCATCGGATGGGTCGGCACGGACTGCCGCGCCTCGTCCACCGGGACGAACGTGGGGCGTTCCTCTCCCCCGCCTGCCGGTGCGCTCACAGCTTGTATCCGACCCCGGGCACGGTCTCGATCACCTGAGGCTCGCCCAGCTTCTTCCTCAGGGTCATCATGGTGACGCGCACCACGTTGGTGAACGGGTCGATGTTCTCGTCCCACGCCTTGTCGAGCAGATCCTCCTGGCTGACGACCGCGCCCTCGGCGCGCAGCAACTCCTCGAGGACCGCGAACTCCTTCTTGGTGAGCGAGACCTCCTCGCCGTCCCTGGTCACCAGCCGCTTGCCCGGATCCAGGCGGATGCCGTTGCGTTCCAGCACCGGCGGGAGCGCCGGGGCGGAGCGGCGGCCGAGCGCCCGCACCCGCGCCACGAGCTCGATGAACACGAACGGCTTGGCCAGGTAGTCGTCGGCGCCCAGCCCCAGGCCCTCCACCTTGTCGTCGACGTCGCCGGACGCGGTCAGCATGAGGATCCGCGAGGCGGTCCGGTCGGCCACCAGGCGGCGGCAGACCTCGTCGCCGTGGACCTTGGGCAGGTCCCTGTCCAAGACGATGACGTCGTAGTCGATGTAGCTCGTGCGCTCCAGCGCGCCCGCGCCGTCGTAGGCGACGTCCACGGCCATGGCCTCACGGCGCAGCCCGGTCGCGATCGCGTCGGCGAGCACCCGCTCGTCCTCAACCACAAGCACTCGCACGGCCTCCGGCACCTCCTGTTGCATCCCTGACAAGCCGCCGCGGGCGGCTTCTCATTCTCGCCCCAACCCCTGTAAGCACACGGTAAGCCTCCGGCGGAGGGGGGCAGGCACCGTGCGTGATGTCGGAAACACGTAGGTTTAGCACTTGGTTGGGCATGGGTAAGGCCGCTTCCAGTCCCTGAAGCCGCACTTTCCGTCCCCCGTGTCCCCTGAGAGAGAAGGTGAAATGGGCGAGTTCACCACCACGATCGAACACCGCCTCGACCAGGCCTACAGGAATCTGCAGGAGGCCCGGTCCACCGGCGACGACTACCTCGCCGACACCTTCACCGCCGAGATAGAGGACCTCCGCCGTCTGGCCTCAGACAACGGCGTTCCCATCCAGCGCTGATGACGGAGGCCCCCGGCCGGCCGGTCCTGACGGATCCCGAACACCGCGACCCCTGAACGGGTCAGGTGCTGCGACGATCTCCAGGACCGGGGCGGCCGGGGGCTCTTTCGTTCTCCGCGGCGCCCCGTGGACGAAAAGGCCGCCCTACGGGGCCTTCCGCCCGCGGCGCCCCGCCGGCGCGGGGCCCGTGGCGCCCGCGCGTCAGGCGTCGCGTTCCGGGTCGAGCGGGAGCAGCAGGTCGTGCAGCTCCTCGAACAGGCCGGAGGCCGCGCACAGCGTGAACCCGGGGCTGTTCGGCCTGCCCGAGAGCCCGCCGACCCTGGCCCCGGCCTCGGCGGCGATCAGGCCACCGGCCGCGTAGTCCCAGGGGTTCAGGCCGCGCTCGTAGTAGCCGTCCACCCGGCCGGCGGCCACCGAGCACAGGTCCGAGGAGGCCGCGCCACCACGGCGGATGTCACGCACGCGCGGCAGCACGTGGCCGAGGATCTCCGCCTGTACCCGCCGCCGCCCGCTCTCGTACCCGAAGCCGGTGGCGACCAGTGCCCGCTCCAGCGGGACGCCGGTGTTGCAGCGCAGCCGCTCCCCCGCCAGCCAGGCGCCCCCGCCCTTGACCGCGGTGAAGACCTCGCCGCGGGGCACGACGTTGACCGCGCCCGCGACAACCTCGCCGTCGACCTCGACCGCGATGCTGACCGCCCACTCGGGCAGCCCGTACAGGAAGTTGACCGTGCCGTCGATCGGGTCGACGATCCAGCGGACCCGGCCCTCGCCGGCCTCGCCGCCCTCCTCGCCGAGGATCGCGTCATCGGGCCTGACCGCCTTGATCCTGGACCTGATCAGTTCCTCGCAGGCCCGGTCGAGCGCGGTCACCACGTCGGTGGGGCTGGACTTGGTGGCCAGCACCTCGGGCCGGGCCGGCCGCTTGGCCAGGAGCATCTCCCCGGCCTCCCGAGCGATCTCCTCGACCAGGTGGCCGAAGATCACACGAGTCTCCACTGTCCTTCTCCACTCTTCGTTCGCGGTGCTGCATCTGGAAAGCCGGAAAAGGCCGGGAAGTTCACGAGAGCGACTCCGGCCGCTTCCACTCCCGCCCGAGAACATGCTGGGCCAGGAAGGCGAGCACGGTCTCGTACCAGACGACCGCGTTGCCGGGCTTGAGCACCCAGTGGTTCTCGTCGGGGAAGTAGAGGAACTTCGACTCCACGCCCGAGCGCTGTAGGTCCCACCAGAGCCGCAGGCCTTCGCCGATGGGCACCCGGTAGTCCTTGTCACCGTGGATGACCAGCATCGGGGTGGTGATGCGCTCCAGCGACCTGTGCGGGGAGAGCCTGTCGTACAGCTCGCCGCCCGGGGCGCCGAACTCGCGCTGCCAGTACATGGACGCGTCGGTGGTGCCGGCGAACTGGTCGAGGTGCCAGAGCGAGGCGTGCGTGACGATCGCCCTGAACCGGTCGGTGTGCCCGGCGACCCAGTTGGCCATGTAGCCGCCGAACGAGCCGCCCATCGCGGCGGTCCGCGACGCGTCGACCCCGGGCAGCTCCAGCGCGGCGTCGGTGATCGCCATCAGGTCGGCGTGCGTGCGGGGCCCCCAGCCGGCCCAGCCGCGCCGGATCATCTCGGGGCCGTAACCGGTGGACAGGCACGGGTCGGGCAGCAGCACCGCGTAGCCGTGCTGGGCCATGATCCACGGGTTCCACCGCCAGGACCAGTCGTTCCAGCTCGCCAGCGGGCCGCCGTGGATCCACAGCAGGAACGGGGCCGGGCTCTCCGCCGAGGCGCCCTCGGGCAGCACCAGCCAGGCCCTGACCGTCGCGCCGTCGTCGGCGGTCGCGGTGACCTCGGTGAGCGTGCCGGGCAGCTCCGGCGCGGGGGCCGGGGAGGCCAGCGGCTCGACCGCGCCGTCCGCGGTGACCCGGACCGGCGCCGGAGCGGCGTCGACCGCGCTGCGCAGCGCGTAGACGGCCCCGTCGGAGGCGGCGTTGAGTGAGAGGTACGCGGCGTCGTCGGGGGTGAGCCGCACCGGGGCGGAGCCGTCGGCGGGGACCCGGAAGATCGGGCGCCTGCCCCGGTGGTCGGCGGCCACGAACAGCGACCGGGAGTCAGCCGCCCAGGCCACGTCGGCGGGCCAGAGCCCGCCGCCCGCGGGACGGCCCTTGCCGGTGGCCAGGTCGACGATCCACAGGGTGCTCTCGGGGATGCGCCGGGTGTCGGCGTGGTTGCTGCGCACGCACGCCACCAGCCGCCCGTCGGGCGAGACCTTCACCGGGCCCTCGAAGTCGTGCCCGTCCTCGGCGGCCAGGACGCGCCGGGCGCCGCCGTCGGTCGTGTCGATCGCGACCAGTTCGGAGCGGAGCTCGCCGTGCGGAAGCGGGACGGCCCAGGTGGTGACGACCGTGGCACCGTCGGGGGTCACGTCGTAGGAGGCGTGGCTCGTCAGCGCCTTGCCGGGCTGCGGGGTGAGGTCCCTGACCTGTGACAGCCGCTCGTCGTCGCCGAGACTGCCGGCGAACAGCCGGGGCTCGCCGGGACCGAGGTCGTGGTCCCAGTAGCGGACCGGGTAGTCCTCGTGCAGGATCGCGCTGATCCCGGCGTCCTTGCGGCTCTTGCGCCGCTCGGCCTCGGTCGCCTCGTCGCCGGGGAGCACGTCGGAGGTGAAGACGACGGTCCGCCCGCCGGTCGCGAACCCGGTGACGCCGCCGGGCCGGGAGGCGACCTGCCGGGCCTCGCCCGCCGTGGCGGGCAGCAGCCAGAGCGCGGAGACCTCCTCGTCGGCGTCCTTGACCGTCGGGTCGGGACGGCGGGAGCCGAACAGCACGTCACCGGCCGCGGTGAACTCCGCCCCGGCCTCGCCCTTGACGGACCTGGTCAGCCGGTACGGCCTGCGGCCGTCGAGGGGAATCTCCCACAGGGACGTCCCGTAGGACTTCCCGTCGGGGTTGAGAGCCTGGACCACGCCTACCAGGCGGGTTCCATCGGGGGAAAGCCGCAGGGATGTCACCCGGGGCACGCCGACATAGTCACGGATGTCGTTGAATGGCGTCACGGCTCCGAACCTACCCCGGCGGCCGTCCCGGAACATGCATCCGCGGGCGCGGGGATCTCCGGACGACTCCGGGTGACCATGCGAGAGGACACCCCGGCATGCGGTTTGATGAATGTCATGGGGACTTACGACGCACTGCTCGTCGTCTCGTTCGGGGGGCCGGAGAAGCCCGACGACGTGATGCCGTTTCTGGAGAACGTGGTGCGGGGCCGCGGCATCCCGCGCGAGCGACTGCTGGAGGTCGAGGCGCACTACCAGCGCTTCGGCGGGGCCAGCCCGATCAACCAGCAGTGCCGCGACCTGATCGCGGCCGTGCAGCCGACCGTCGACCTGCCGGTCTACTGGGGCAACCGCAACTGGCACCCCTACCTGGAGGACACCCTGCGGCAGATGGCGGCCGACGGGGTGCGCAAGGCCGCGGCCTTCGTCACGGCCGCCTACAGCTCCTACTCCTCCTGCCGCCAGTATCTCGACGACATCGCCCTGGCCAGGGCGGCGGTCGAGGGGGCACCGGAGGTCGTCAAGCTCCGGCACTACTACGACCACCCGGGCTTCATCGCGGCGATGGCCGACCACACCCGTGAGGCCCTCGGCCGGCTCCCCGACGAGCACCGTGACGCGGCGCGGCTGGTCTTCACCGCCCACAGCATCCCGGTCTCGATGGCCGCCACCGCCGGGCCGGGCGGCGGGGCGTACGAGGCGCAGCTGCGCCGGGCCGCCTCGCTGGTCGTCGCGGAGCTGGGCGGCGACCGGGAGTGGGACCTGGTCTGGCAGAGCCGCAGCGGCGCCCCGCACATCCCGTGGCTGGAGCCGGACGTCTGCGACCACCTGCTGCAGGTCGACGCCCCCGCGGTGGTGCTGGTGCCGATCGGCTTCGTCTCCGACCACATGGAGGTCGTCTACGACCTCGACGTGGAGGCCACGGAGACGGCCAGGAAGATCGGCCTCCCGCTGACCAGGGCGGCCACGGCGGGCACCCACCCGCGGTTCGTGGCGATGGTCGGCGAGCTGCTCGCCGAGCCGGAGCCGGCGGCGTGCGGGGCCGAGTGCTGCCCGGCGCCGCCCCGCCGCCCCGGCCCGCCCCGCTGACGTTCCGGGAGCGCGCCCCGGCGGAGACGCGGCCGCCCCGCCGGGGTCTCAGGGGTACGCCGCCGCGTAGCCTCGCGAGATGGCCATGACCTTGGCGACGTACGACCAGGAGTGGTTGTAGAACCAGATGGCCTTCTCCAGCTTCTTGCCGCCCTGCCCGGCGCCGTTGGCGCACAGGTAGTTGGCGGCCGAGGGGACGGCGTCGTACGGGCTCCAGATGTCCGCGACGCCGTCGCCGTCGCCGTCCACGCCGTAGGCCTTCCAGGTGGCGGGCATGAACTGCATGGGTCCCTGCGCGCCGGCGGACGACGGGCCGTTGTTGCGCCCGTGCGAGCTCTCCACCTGGCCGATCGCGGCCAGGACCGTCCAGGAGAGGCCCGGGCAGACCTCGGCCGACTTGCGGTAGAGCTCCAGGTAGCTGCCGGGCCTGCCGACCGTGACCCGCCGGGCCGCCGCCGGCCGGTCGGCCGTGCCGCCCGTGTCCGCCGTGCCGGCCTTGGCGGCGGAGCCACCGGATCCGCTACCCGTCGCGACCGCCCCGCCGGAGGCGCCGCCTACCGCGACCACCTGGGCGCCCGGGCTCAGCAGCCTGCCCACCCCCGCCTTCAGGGCGGCGGCGGCCTTCTCCGGCCCGTGCACCAGCAGCGCCACGCCCGGCAGCAGTCCGAGGCGCCGCCCGGTCTCCTCGCTCACGACGCCGTCCACGCCGGGCAGGCCGAACGGCGCCGAGGCGGCGGCGCGCAGCCGGGGCCCGCCGTCGACCTGGTACTCCGCGCCGAGCACCAGCCCGAGGCGGCGCGCGGCCGAGCTGTCGGCGACGAACTCGCCCCTGGCCAGGGCGTGCCACACCCTCGGCTGCTCGGCGACGACCTTCGGCGCCCACGCCCGGAACCTGGCCGGGTCGGCCGCGATGAGGTTGAGCGCGACCCCGGACACCTTGACCGCCCCGCCGTCGAAGGAGTCGATCTTCTGCACGTGCTTGAGCCGGGAGATGTCGGCCTTCGTCTGCTCGGTCAGCGTCGAGGAGGAGATCACGAGCAGCCGGGGCGGGGTCGGGGTTATCCCGGGTCCGCCGGCGGCGGCGACCTCCGGCCCCGCCGAGGACTCCGGGGTCGCGGCGGGCGGGTGGGTGGCCACCGGCGCGATCGCCGTCAGGTCGCGGACACCGGACTCCGCCGCGGCGCTCCCGCCGGACTCGGCCGGGCGGCCGACGCCGATCACCATGATCACCACGCCGCAGGCGGCAAGGAGAACGGTTATGACGGCCACTACTGGGACGAATGCCCCCAACCCAGGAAGACGTGACACCGCGCTCACGTTAGCCCCTACTGGCCACGAGGTGGGCCGTTGCCGGGAAAATCACTTGCCGGTCAGTGGATTTGTGCGACATCGTCGGCATGTTCTGCGCGAACGAGAAGGGGACTATCAGTGGTCGGGCCGTACCGGGGGCTGTTCAGCATGCCCGGCGTCAAGGGTTTCGTCATCGCCGGGTTCGTCGGGCGGATGCCGATGTCGATGCTGGGCATCGGCATCGTGCTGCTCATCGAGGAGCTCACCGGCTCGTACGCCACCGCGGGCGCGGTCGCGGCGACCGTCAGCGTCTCCTTCGCCGTCGCGGCCCCGCTGTCGGGACGCCTGGTGGACAGGTTCGGCCAGGCCAGGGTAGTCGTCCCGCTCACGCTGGCGCACGGCGCCACGCTGACCGGCCTGATGCTCTGCGCCGAGTTCGGCGCCCCCCGCTGGACGCTCTTCGCCACCGGCGTCGCCGTCGGCGCGACCGCGCTCTCCCTCGGCTCGCTGGTGCGCGCCCGCTGGTCCCACCTGCTGGCCGGGTCGTCCCGGCTGCACACCGCGTTCTCCTTCGAGTCGGTCGCCGATGAGATGATCTTCGTGGCCGGCCCCGCGCTGGTCACGGCCCTGGCCACCATGATCAATCCGTACGCCGGGCTGGTCGTGGCACTGGTCAGCACGATCGTGGGCACCCTCGCCTTCGCTCTCCAGCGCCGCACCGAGCCGCCGATCCGGCCCCGGGAACGCCGCTCCGGCACCCCCATCACCATTCCGGGCGTCGCCCTGATGTCGGCCGTCTTCCTGGCGATGGGCGCGGTCTTCGGCTCGGTCGACCTGGTCACGGTGGCGTTCGCCGAGGAGCACGGCGCCAAGCCGGCCGCCGGGCTGCTGCTCGCCGCGTTCGCCGGCGGGAGCCTGGTCTCCGGGCTCTGGTACGGCGCCCGGAGCTGGAAGATCTCGCTGCGCGCCAGGTTCGTCCGGGCGCTGGGGACCTTCGCGGTCGGGATCATCCCGATCATGCTCGTCGACGACGTCAGGATCATGGCCGGCGTGCTCTTCCTCGCCGGGCTGTCCATCTCCCCGACCGTCATCACCGGCTACAGCCTGACCGAGCAACTGGTCCCGGCCCACCTGCTCACCGAGGGCATGGCGTGGATCTCGACCGCCGTCGGGTTCGGCGTGGCGCTCGGCGCCTGGGCGGGCGGCCGGCTCACCGACGCGTTCGGCGCTTCCAACGCCTACGGGTTCTCCTTCGCCTGCGCCCTGCTGGCCGTGACCATCGGGGCCGCCGGCCACGTGTGGCTGCGGACCCCTGTCGCCCGACAGGAATCGTGAGTACTGTTCATATTCACTGGCGGAGCGAGTGAACAGGCGGGCACCCGCGGTCGCGGGCCGGGCGCCGGCGTGCCCCCGGAAGCCCCGCGGCCACCGGGCGGGCCGGCCGGGCAGGAGTGCACGTGGGCGAGACCTTCCGCAACTGGGCCGGCAACCAGTCCGCCACCCCCGCCGAGGTCAGGACGCCCACCGGCCCGGAGGAGGTCGCGCGGGCCGTACGGGACGCGGCCGCGGCGGGGCGCCGGGTGCGGATGATCGGCACCGGGCATTCCTTCACCGGGGTCGCGCTGACCGACGGCCTCCTGCTGCGGCCGGACGCGCTGACCGGGATCCGCGAGACCGGCGACGGCTGGGTGACGGCCGCGGCGGGGACGCCGCTCAGCGTGCTGAACGAGGAACTGCACCGGATGGGCCTGGCCCTGGCCAACATGGGCGACATCGCCGCCCAGACCCTGGCGGGGGCCATCCAGACCGGCACCCACGGCACGGGCAGATGGGTCGGCGGGCTGGCCGACCAGGTGCTGGCGCTGGAACTGGTGCTCGCCGACGGCGAGACCGTCACGGTGCGCGGCGACGGCGAGGGGAAGATCCGCGACGGGGTGAGCGAACGGGACCTGTTCGACGCGGCCAGGGTGGGGCTGGGCGCGCTCGGCGTGGTGACCGCGGTGACCTTCCGGGTGGAGCCGTCGTTCCTGCTGCGCAGCGTCCGGGAACCGATGACGCTGACCCGGATCCTCGACTCGCTCGACACGATCGTCGAGGAGAGCGAGCACCTCGACTTCTTCTGGATGCCGCACACCGACACCTGCCTGACCAAACGCAACAGCCGGACCTCCGGACCGGCCGCCCCGCGGAGCGCCTTCCGGCGCTGGCTCGACGACGACTTCCTGGAGAACACCCTGTTCGGCGCGCTGTGCGGCGTCGGAGGCCGCTATCCGGGGGCGATCCCCCGCCTCAACGCGCTCTCCGCCGCGGCACTCTCGCCCTCGACGTTCACCGACGTCTCCTACAAGGTCTTCACGGCCTCGAGGGAGGTGCGCTTCCTGGAGATGGAGTACGCGATCCCTCGCGAACGCCTCGGCCAGGCCCTCCGCGAGATCCGCGACCTGCTGGACCGGCGGGACTGGAAGATCAGCTTTCCTGTCGAGGTGCGGGTCACGCCGGCCAGCGACGCCTGGCTGTCGACCGCCTACGGCCGGGAGTCGGCCTACATCGCCTGCCACGTCTACCGGCCGACGCCGAACCCCGCCTACTTCGCGGAGGTGGAGGAGATCATGACGCGGCTCGGCGGGCGGCCGCACTGGGGCAAGCTCCACACCCGGGACGCGTCCTACCTCGCCACGGTCTACCCGCGCTTCGCCGACTTCCTGGCGCTGCGCGACCGGCTCGACCCGGGGCGCTCGTTCGCCAACGACTACCTGGACACCGTCCTGGGGTGAACCCGCGCCCTCCGGTCCGGGACCGCGGCGGGGAACGGAGCGCGGCCCCGGACCGGCGGCGGCACGGCCCCCGGCCGGGACGCGCCGCCCGTTCCCCCGAATCGGCCGGTTCTCACAAGCTTTCGGTAAAGAGGTGCGCAAGGGCTCTCTCGAAGACTCACGCATCCGCGTGTCCCGCCGTTGCCCCGGTGCGCGCGGCGGGCAGATTCGCAGACACCCGCGCCGCTCGACCCCGAGGGAGTCCGCCGGAGATGACCTTCTCCAGCCGTCCATACCCGCCGTCGCGGTCCGCCGCCACGGACCGCGACACCCCGGCCGCGCCCGTCACCGCGGCCGCACCGCCGCGCCCCCGGGACCGGTGGGCCGGGCTCGCCCCCGGCTCCAGGTTCTTGGCGGAAGTCCAGCGCGGTTCCCAGCGTTATTCGGGAGAATCCGATTCGGACCCCGAACCCGCTGCTCCGCACGGGTGCCCTGTAGATTCATGAACGGAGCAAATGTGACCGGCGTCACATCGCTGCGAGCCCCATCCAGGAAGGCGATGTTCGGACATGCCGGGTACGGTGCTGGCAGGCAACCGGCACACGCGAGAGACTCAAGGGTCCGGGGGAAGATTGAGCACGACGACGAAGGGACTCGCATGCAGGAGCTCCGACTCGTCGCGGTGAGTGAGGACGGAACGTACCTGGTGCTGGCGACGGCCGGCCGGGGTACCCGGTTCACGCTGCCCGTCGACGACCGGCTCCGTGCTGCCGTCCGCGGCAACTTCTCCCGTCTCGGCCAGTACGAGATCGAAGTGGAGAGTCCGTTGCGCCCCAAGGAGATCCAGGCCCGGATCCGTGCCGGCGAGACCGCTGAGGAGATCGCCAACACGGCGGGCATCCCGGTCGAGCGCGTGCGGTGGTTCGAGGGTCCCGTGCTCCAGGAACGTGAGTACATGGCCCAGCAGGCGCAGCGCTGCGCCGTGCGACTGCCGGGCGACTCCTCTCCCGGGCCGACCCTCGGCGACCTGGTCGCCGAGCGCCTGACCCGTCGCGGCGTGCCCGCCGACGAGATCGAGTGGGACTCCGCGAAGCGCGACGACAACCTGTGGCGGATCAAGCTCGGTTTCGTCTGGAACGGTCACACGCGCAACGCCGAGTGGCTCTTCGACCCGCGCCGGCGGCACATCACGCCACACGACGACGAGGCGCTGCGGCTGTCCACCGGCGACGACGCCGAACCGGCCGAGGACACCACGGTCACGCCGTTCGTGCCGCGCGTGGCCAAGCTGGCGCCGGTGCCGCCGCTGGCGCCCGAGCCGCTGAACCAGCCGCCGGTCTCCTTCCCCGCGGTGAGACGGCAGGAGCCGCCGGCCCCGTCCCGGCCCTCCGTTCCCCAGGCCGAACCGCCGGCCGCCTACCAGCAGCCGCCGATGCCGCCGCTCCCGCCCGGGTACGAGGCGCCGCGGGTGACCGTGCCGCCGTTGCGCGCCCCCGGCCCGGCCAGGTACGAGCCCGACCTGGCCGTCGAGCCCTCGGTGAACGGCTCCGGCCCCGCCGCGTGGGTGCCGGCCCTGGAGTCCAGGTCCGCGCCTCCGCCGGCGGAGCCGGTCGCCGCGCCCGAGGTGTCCCCGGAGCCCGAGGCCGGGCCCGGCGCCGTCGAGCCCGTGGTCGAGCCCGTGGCCGTGGTCGAACCCGTGGCCGTGGTCGAACCCGTGGCCGTGGTCGAACCCGTCGTCGCCGAACCCGCTGCCGAGCGCGCCGCCGTCGCGGAGCCCGTGACGGCGGCCGAGCCGCCGGCCGCGGACGCCGAACCGCCGGTCGAGCCCGTCGCCGGGACCGCTCCGGAGCACGGCGAGGCCACCCCGGTCCCGGAGCCGGCCGCGCCCGTGGAGCTCACCGGACCCCCGCAGGCCGCGGCGTCCCCCGCCGTGACCGCGGCCGGGACGGCCGTGCCCGAACCCACCGCCGAGCAGGTCCCGGCCATCGAGGAGACGACCGCCGCCGAGGCTCCGGAGACCCCCGCTCCCGAGCCCGCGGCGGAGACCGAACCCCCCGCGGATCCGATAGCGGTACCGGCGGCGCGCGTCAGCGTGGACGAGCAGGCTCCGGCCGAGCCGATGAGGAAAGAGGGGGACACGGGGGCGATGCAGGAGACCAAGCCCGAGAAGCCGACGGCGGAGAAGCCGGCCGAGCCGCCGAAGCCGGCTCCGGTTCCGGCCCGTCCGGCCAAGAAGTCCCGGGGCCGGCGCGCGTCGGTGCCGACCTGGGACGAGATCATGTTCGGCGCCCGCCGCCCGGACTGACGCGGTGTCCGAAGCGGGGGTGGCCGGCATGCCGGCCACCCCCGCTTCGCGCTTGCCCGACCGGTTTCCCCGGGATCACCGGACCGGGTTCGCCGGATCCGCCGGGGCGGCGTCCCCGGAGAGGAACGGCGTGATCCAGGCGGGGGTGACCTCGGCGGCGAAGGCCGGTCCCGCGGCCTCACCGACGTCGATCGCGGAGTAGCCTCCGGAACCCGCGCCGACCCCCGCGGTCACCGTCAGCACCCCGGCCCGCCGCTGGAACCAGGTCTGGCTCAGGGTCCAGCCCACCACGGCCCGCCGCTCCACCACGGCCTGGGAACGGCGCAACGATCCCGACCGTACCGACAGGCGGATCCCGTCGTAGGCGTGGCCCAGCGAGCGGTAGCGGTCGAGACCGAGCGGGACGCCCAACGCCGTCATGATCAGAGCCGGGACCGCGAGCGCCCACCAGAGCTCGGACCACCGCAGGACCGCGGCGATCGCGCAGGCGGCGACCACCAGCCACGGGAAGACCGCGCGGAACAGCCGTCGCCGGCGCGCCGCCGGCGGGTGCGGGCGCAGGTCGGCGGTGATCCGGCCGATCTCCCGGCCCATCACGTCGAGCGCGTCGTCGCGCGGCACCACCGGCAGCAGCTGGCCCCGGGTCTCCGAATCTCCCAGGCCGGTCACGATGGCCCACGCGCGGGCGAGTCGCGCCCGGCGCTCGGCCAGCCCCTCGACAAGCTCGAAGCCGCGCACCCTGCGCCGCTCCAGCGACACGTTCCTGCGCGTGATGAGGCCCCGTTCTGCGACCAGGTAGCCCTCCCTGACGCGGAGGGTGAAGTCCCAATTGAAGACCGCGTACATGATCGTGGCCAGCACCGGCATCGCCAGGACCAGCAGGACGAGGACCCCGACGAGAAAGGGCGGGTGCTCCCACAGCCACTCCCCCGCGCTCTGCACGACCCGCCTGTCGACCCTCAGCTCGGCGCCCCACTGGAACGCCGCGCCGACGGCACCGGCGACCAGCGCGAACGGGGTCATCAGGTACGCCCCGGAGATCGGCCCGTACAGGAGCCACTTGCGGGGCAGCACGAACACCGTCCGGCCCGGGGTCGGTTCCCCGGCCTCGTGGCCGTCGGCTCCGGGATGGTGTCGCTCCCCGGGTGGGCCGGACGGCGCGGACGGCACGGGGAGCGCGCCGGCCGCCGGGGCCGCGCCGGCCGCGGGGACGGGCCCCTGCGCCTGGGCGCGCCTGGCCGCCCGGGCGCGGGCGTGCCAGAGCAGCACGGCCTTGAGGCGCTCCGCCTCGGCCGCGGTGACCCCATCGAGCTCGCCCTCCTGCTTCTCGCTGCCGCCCGCGCCGGTGTCGATCCTGAGCACGGCGATGCCGAGCAGGCGGTGCAGCGGCGGGGCGCTGACGTCGACGCCGCGGATCCGCTCCAGCGGGATGGTCCGCACCGACCGGCTGACCAGCGACCGGGTCAGTTCGAGCCGGTCGCCGACGATCCGGTAGGTGAAGGTCGCCCACCGCACGGCCGCGAAGGCGACGGAGCCGACGGCACCGACCGCCGCCCATATGAACGACCCCGGGGAGAACCCGCTGAGGAACAGCACACCCACCAACGGCAGGAAGAGCGAGGGCAGCATCCGGATCGGGTCGGTGAGCAGGACCTTCGGGCTGAGCCGCAACGGCTCCTCCACCGGGGCGGCCTCCCGGGGCCAGGCGGCCCCGTCCGGGGCCGGCACATCCGAAGCTGGGATGTCCGAGGCTGACACGTCCGGGGCCGGGACGTCCGGGGGCCGGGCACCGGGACCGCCGTCGTCCGGGCCGGTCACGGTGGACCGCGGAGCGGCCGGGGCGGACCCCGGAGACGCCGGGACGTTCTCGGAGAGCGGCGGACCGGCCGAGGCGGTCCCGGCGGGAGACGGGGAGGGCACGGGAGGAGGGGGCACGGCCGGGGCGTTCTCGGAGAGCGGTGGACCGGCCGGGGCAGCCGGAGGAGGGGGCCCGGCCGGGTCCGGAGGACCGGCGGAAGGGTCGGCGGACGGGCCGGTCACGTCGCGTCGTCCCGGAGCTCTTCGGCGCGGTGGGCGAGCACCGCGGCCAGTTCGGCGGCCACCCCGTAGTCGAGGCCCTTGATCGTGGAGGAGCCCGCGTGGGAGGCGGTGCGGATCTCGACCGTGGCCAGGCCCAGCATCCGCTCGATCCAGCCCTGCGCCTTGTCGACCGTCTGGATCCTGCTGACCGGGACGAACACCCACTCCCTGCTGATCCAGCCGGAGCGCGCGTAGACCACGTCCCCGCTGAGTTCCCACCGGTGCACGGCGTAGCGCCAGAAAGGCTCGACGAGCGCGGCGGGAAGCAGGAGCAGCACCGTCAGCGCGGGCAGCCACCAGACGTTGTCGAGCACCCAGTCGGGCAACCACGACCAGCGGTCGCCCTCGATCCACCGGGCCAGGAAGAAGGAGCCCGCGAGCAGGAGCACGGACCAGAACAACCCCTCCACCAGCCACATCGTGATGGCCTTGCGCGAGACCCGGTTTGCGGGGTCGCGCAGCGGGAAGCGGACACGCCCGGCGGCCCGGCGACCCGGCTCGCCCGCGGGAGCGGCCGGCGCGGTCTCACCCGCGACGGCGCTGTGCTCATCGGCTCGGTCGCTCACGCTGCCAGCCTAAACGGTCTTGTCCCGGCGGGCGCTCCGGCGGTGCCGCCGGGGTGCCTCCGGGATCCCGCCGGGATGTCACCGAGGGGCCACCGGGGTGCCGCGGCGCCGCCCTGCTGCCACCGGGATGCCGCGGCACCCGGGCGGGGAAGGCGGGAAGGCGGCGCCCTGTCAGCGATCTGTCAGCGGACCCCTCTCCGCACCGGCCGGTGATCAGAGAAATGTCAGTGGGGCCGGGCATTGTGGAGGCGTGACAATCACGGAGAGGTACGGACGATGACACATGCGATCCAGGCCGAGGGCCTGGTGAAGCGGTATGGGGAGACCCACGCGCTCGACGGGGTCGACCTCGTCGTGCCGCAGGGGCGGTTGCTGGGCGTGCTGGGCCCCAACGGGGCGGGCAAGACCACCGCGGTGCGGATCCTGGCCACCCTGCTGCGTCCCGACGGGGGCCGCGCCACCGTCGGGGGGTACGACGTGGTCGAGCAGGCCCACCAGGTGCGTTCGCTGATCGGCCTGACCGGCCAGTACGCCGCGGTCGACGAGATGCTCACCGGCGTGGAGAACCTGGTCATGATCGGTCGGCTGCTCGGCATGTCCAGGGCCGACGCCAGGAGGCGGGCCGGTGAGCTGCTGGAGCGCTTCACCCTGTCGGACGCCGCCGGGCGGGCCGCGAAGACCTACTCGGGCGGCATGCGGCGCCGGCTGGACCTGGCGGCCAGCCTGGTCGGCCACCCCACGGTGCTGTTCCTGGACGAACCCACCACCGGCCTCGACCCGCGCAGCCGCACCGAGCTGTGGAACGTGGTGCGCGACCTGATGGCCGACGGCGTCACCGTCCTGCTGACCACCCAGTATCTGGAGGAGGCCGACCAGCTGGCCGACGACATCGTCGTCTTCGACCACGGAAAGGTGATCGCCGCCGGCACCCCCGAGCAGCTGAAGGCCACCACCGGTGCCCAGGTGCTCCAGGTGCGCCCGGCCGAGGTCGAGCACCTGGAGCTGGTCGCCAAGGTCCTGGCCGACGTCCTGGGTGAGCACCCCGACCTGAGCGGGGGCAGGGCGACCGCACCCGTCCACGACCCGGCCGTCGTGCCCGCCGTCGTGCGCCGCCTGGACGATCTGGGGGTCGTCGCAGCCGAGCTCGCGCTGCGCAGCTCCAGCCTCGACGAGGTGTTCCTGGCCCTCACCGGCCACCGCGCCGAGGACGACCGGGCACCGGAGACGGCAAAGGAGGAGTCCTTCGCATGACCACCCTGACCACGACCGCGCCGCCGGTGGCGGCCCGGCGCGTCACCCCCTTGGCGGCCGTGCGGCAGACCATGACCCTGGCCTGGCGCAGCCTGGTCCAGATCAAGCACAACCCGTGGGAGCTGCTGGACCTGAGCATCCAGCCGATCATGTTCCTGCTGCTGTTCACCTACGTCTTCGGCGGCGCGATCTCCGGCTCCACCGGCGACTACCTGCAGTTCGCCCTCCCCGGCCTGCTCGTCCAGAACGCCCTTTTCTACACCTTGTCAACCGCCATCGGCCTCAACACCGACATCACCAAGGGCGTCTTCGACCGCCTGCGCAGCCTGCCGATCGCGCGCTCCGCGCCCCTGCTGGGACGCATCATCGCCGACACCGCCAAGCAGGTGTGGGCCTTCGCGCTCCTCATCGGCTTCGGCATGGTCCTCGGTTTCCGTGTCACCACCAGCGTCGTCGGCCTGCTGGGTGCCTTGGCCCTGCTGGTCGTCGTGGCTCTGGCCATGTCCTGGATGTCGGTCCTGATCGGCCTGAAGGCCTCCAGCCCGGAGAAGGTGCAGATGATCGCCTTCTCGACGATGATGCCGCTGACCTTCACCAGCAGCGCCCTGGTCCCCGCGGCCACCTTCCCGTCGTGGCTGCAGGCCTGGTCCGACGTGAATCCGGTCACCCACCTGGCCGACGCCATCCGCGGTCTGCTCATCGGAGGCGACGTGGCCCGGGCCGCCCTCGTCTCGCTGGTCTGGGCCGCCGGATTCGCCGTGGTCTTCGCTCCGCTGGCGATCCGCGCCTTCCGCAGCCGCGTCTAGTCTGTCGGGAGCTCCGGGGAGCGCCCCGCGCCACGGCGACGGGCGACGCCACGACGCTGAACGAGAGGTGATCGAGTGCTCGTGCTCCACGGCACGTGGGTGGACGGACGGCTGGGGGTCTGGGCGGAGGACGTCGCCCGGTCCCCCGGGCGCGCCTCCCGTGCCGCGGTCCGTCCCCACCCGTTCGCGGCCCCGGCTCACGTGGTCGCCGCGGTCCTCGACGCCGCCCTCGGCGGGGGGGGCGGCGGGGGGGGGGGGGGGGCGGGGGGGGGCGGGGGGGAGGAGACCGTCGCCGGCCTGGTGGACCGGGCCGGGGAGCGCGAGCTGACCATCCTGCTCCCGGGGTCGGCCTCGGGCCCGCTGCCCTCTCCCGAGTCCGGCCTGGCGAGCCGGGCACGCGCCCCGAGGATCTCCGCCTGGCGCGTCCCCGCGCTGCTGTTCCGCCCGGCCGACGCCCTCCGCCTGCTCGGCTCCCTCTCCGGCACCGGCGCGGGCACCTGGGAGCCGGGACTGTCCCTGCGCTACCTGGCCGTGATCGCCGAGCACGCCCGGAGCCTGGTACGGCGCGGGCGGATCCTGCCCCAGCTCGTCGTGGAGGGCGGCCTGCACACCGCCCGCTGGCGCCCGGTGCTCACCGGCGCCGATCGGGCCGCGCTGCCCGCGCTGGCCGCGGCGATGCCGCCGGTCTGCCGGGCGGTGCCCGAGGAGAGGCCGTCGGCCGCGGTGCTGGAGGAGGCGCTGCACGGCCTGGTCGACGGCGCGGCGCGGCTGTCGCTGCCCGGCCGGCTGATCCTCGGCAACCGCCCGGGGATGAAGGCCGCGCTGCCCGACCGGTGGCTGGCCGCGCTGACCGCCGAGGACGCAGCGCTCCCCGGCGTCCGGCCGGCCGAGGCCGCGGAACTCGGCGCGGCCCTCACCGGGTGGCTGGCCGCGGCGCACGAGCTGGACGGGCCGGTCAGGCTCTGTTTCCGGCTCATCGAGCCCGCCGGTGACGACGACTCGTGGACGGTCGAGTTCGGCCTCGCCCCGGCCGACGGCCTGGCGGCCTTCTCGGCCGCCGGTGACCGCTCCCCCGTCCTCTCCCCGGCGGACGGCGACGGCGGGGAACCGGCCGGTTACCTGTCCGCGGAGCGGATCCTGGCCGGCGAGCGGGCACCGTGGCTGCCGGAACGGCCCGAGGAGTTGCTCCGGGCCGATCTCTCGCGGGCCGTGCGCCTGCACCCCGACCTCCACACGGCGCTGCGCTCCCCCGTGCCGTCCGGCCTGACGGTCGAGACGGCCTGGGCGTTCTCCTTCCT
Organism: Streptosporangium fragile; assembly: GCF_039534445.1. Lineage (NCBI taxonomy): Bacteria > Bacillati > Actinomycetota > Actinomycetes > Streptosporangiales > Streptosporangiaceae > Streptosporangium > Streptosporangium fragile. Next base: position 125,377 of record NZ_BAAAVI010000020.1, read on the forward strand.
GCGCAACGGCGCCCCCGTGCTCCGGGCCGCGGGATACGGGGTGCGGCTGCCCGCCTGGGCCGGACGCCAGGGGCTGGGCCTGAAACTCACCGCCCGCGCGCCGTCCGGCGGCGAGACGGGCGCGGAGGCCGGAGAGGCCGGTCTCGACCGGCGGGTGGACGTCCGGCTGGACGTGACCGTGGGCGACCACACGATCAGTGTGGAGGAGCTGGCCGGGCTGGCCGGGCGCAGGATCCCGCTGGTCAGGGTCAGGGACCGCTGGGTGGAGCTGGACGACCAGCAGGTCAAGGCGGCGCTGCGGGCCGTCGGGCAGCGCGGTGGCGAGCAGCGGACGGTCCGTGAGGTGATCCGGGAGGTCGTGGACGGCGGCGATGCGGAACTGCCGCTCGTGGCCGTGGACGCCGACGGTCTGCTGGGCGACCTGTTCTCCGGCGAGGCCGACCGGCGCCTGGCCCCCGTCCCCGTCCCCGCGGCCCTGAACGGGACGCTCCGCCCCTACCAGGAGCGGGGCCTGTCATGGCTCGGCTTCCTGTCCGGGCTGGGCCTGGGAGGCGTCCTGGCCGACGACATGGGGCTCGGGAAGACCATCTCGACCTTGTCGCTGCTGCTGTCGGAGCGCGAGGGCGGCTCCCCCGCGCCGACGCTGCTGATATGTCCCATGTCGCTGATCGGCAACTGGCAGAAGGAGGCGGCCAGGTTCGCGCCGTCGCTGCGCGTCCACGTTCACCACGGCGGCGCGCGCAAGCGGGACGGGGAGTTCGCCGCCGCCGTGCGGGAGGCCGACCTGGTGATCACCACGTACGGCACGGCGCTGCGCGATCTGGGGGCGCTGGCCGGGGTCGAATGGGGCCGGGTGGTCTGTGACGAGGCGCAGGCGATCAAGAACAGCGCGGCGCGGCAGTCAAGGGCGGTGCGCTCCATCCCCGCCCGCACCCGGCTGGCGCTGACCGGCACGCCGGTGGAGAACCACCTCGCCGAGCTCTGGTCGATCATGGAGTTCTGCAACCCCGGTCTGCTCGGGCCCGCCGCGCGCTTCCGGAAGCGTTACCAGGACCCGATCGAGACGCGGCGCGACCCCGACGCCACCGCGGCGCTGAAGCGCGCCACCGGGCCGTTCGTGCTGCGACGGCTCAAGACCGACCGCTCGATCATCTCCGACCTGCCGGAGAAGCTGGAGATGAAGGTCTGGTGCACGCTGACCCCGGAGCAGGCGGAGCTGTACGAGACCGTGCTGAACGAGATGCTGGGCAAGATCGACGGTTCCGCGGGGATCGAGCGGCGCGGCAACGTCCTGGCCACGATGACCCGGCTGAAGCAGGTCTGCAACCATCCCGCCCAGCTGCTGAAGGACGGCTCGCGGCTGGCGGGCCGGTCGGGCAAGCTGGCCCGGCTGGAGGAGCTGGCCGAGGAGATCGTCGACGAGGGTGACAAGGCCCTCGTCTTCACCCAGTACGCCGGGTTCGGCTCCCTCCTGCAGCCCTACCTGGCCGCGCACCTCGACCGGCCGGTGCTGTGGCTGCACGGGGGCCTGCCCAAGAGGAGGCGCGACGCCCTGGTGGAGCGTTTCCAGAGCGACGACGAGCCGATGGTGTTCCTGCTCTCGCTGAAGGCGGCCGGCACCGGCCTGAACCTCACCGCCGCGAACCACGTGATCCACGTGGACCGGTGGTGGAACCCCGCGGTCGAGGACCAGGCGACCGACCGGGCGTTCCGGATCGGCCAGAGGAGAAACGTGCAGGTCAGGAAGTTCATCTGTCTCGACACTCTGGAGGAGCGGATCGACGGGATGATCGAGCGGAAGAAGGCGCTGGCCACGAGCGTGGTCGGCACCGGCGAAGACTGGATCGCCGACCTGTCGACCGAGCAGCTGCGCGAGCTGTTCCGGCTCGGCCCAGGGGCGGTGAGCTGACGTGGAATCCGCCGCGAATCCCGCTCCGGGACCTGCCCCGGCCTCCGCTCCGGGACCCGTCGTGGACTCTGCCCCGGGGCCCGCCGTGGACTCTGCCCCGGCCTCCGCCGCGCACCCCGCCGCGGGCTCTGCCACGAACTCCGCGGTGAGCCCCGGGATCGGCCCGGACGCCGCCGGAGCAGGCGACGCGCCGTTCGAGGACCGGGTGGGCGACTTCTACTCCCCCGGCGTCTCGCTGAACCGTCTGCGGCCCGCGCCGGACGTGGCCGAGGCCCCGGCCGACCTGATCCTGCGCGCGCTCCCGCCGCCCGTGGTGAAGGTGCGGCACATCCCGCTCGTCGACCTGCTCCGGAAGCCCTACCGGGAGCTGGGCGGCGGCTGACGCGCCAGTTCGACGGCCCGGTCCCGGTCCAGCAGGCGGCCCTGCCCGTACCGGCGGGAATACTCCTCGGCACCGAGCGCCGCCCGGGTGCGCTCGGTGATCCGCACGTGGTCGAAGTCGACCACCGCGTCGATGCCGCGGATGCGCGCGGCGGCGCCGAGGAGCACGGCCGCCGTGCCGGGGTCGCCCTCCGAGACCGCCCGGCCGGCGAAGCCGATCAGCACCAGGCCCAGCACCCCCGCCTCCGTCGTCTGCACCACCTGCTCCAGCGCGGTGCCGAGCAGCCGCCGGGAGCGGACCAGGTCGCCCTCCTGCTCGGCCAGCAGCCCCAGCGACGCGTTGACCATCGCCTGGACCTGCAGGGGGATGCCGGGTGTCTCGTCGATGACGCGCATGGCCTCGGCGTAGTGGTGCCGGGCCGCGGTCAGCTCGCCGTCCTCGCGGGCGAAGTCCCCCCGCGCGCTGAGCAGGTTCAGCATGGAGATCCGGTCGCCCTTCCCGAGCGCGTTCCGCAGGGCCTCGCTCAGGACCTCCTCGGCCGCGGCGCCGTCCCCCGCCAGTCTGAGCCCCAGGGCGAGCCGTGCGCGCATGTAGGCGATCTCGTCGACCGCGCCGAGTTCCTCCAGCAGGGCGACGGTCTCGTGGATCTTCTCCAGCGCCCGCTCCGGCTCGCCGTGCAGGAAGTCCACGTCCGCGAGGACGGCCAGCGTGTTGGCGACCCCCCAGCGCTCCCCGAGCGCCCGGAAGCGCCGCGCGGCGACCTCCGTCTCTTCCCTGCCCTCGCGGATGCGGCCCACCAGGAAGTGTTCGAACCCCTGGAACATGTGGCCGGCGGCGACCACCCACGGGTCGGGGTGGACGAACATGTCGGCGAGGTAGGAGCCGCGGTCGCCGTCGGCGGACAGGTCTCCGAACATCCCGACGAGGGGGGCCGCCATCACGATCAGGGGATGCAGGGGCGGCTCCAGTTCCTCGCCCGCCCGCCGGACGGCCTCGGCCAGTTCGTCCCGCGCCGCGTCGAGTTCGATCCCGGCGCCGACCGCGAGGGTGCCGAAGCAGGCACGGGCCAGGGCGAGCGGCCCGGGGGCCCCGTCCCCGGCCAGCCTCAGCACCTCCCGGGCGCGCTGGGCGCCCTCGGCCCGGTGACCGCGCATCCACCAGAACCAGCCCAGGGCCCCGACCAGCCGCAGTGCCAGGTCGTACCGGGCGGCCTCGACGCTCCAGCGGAGCGCGGCCGACAGGTTGTCGTGCTCGGCGGCCATCTCCGCGATGGCCTCGATCTGCCCACCGCCGCGGATCTCGGGGTCGCGGGCCTCGGCCAGTTCGGTGAAGAACGTCGCGTACGCCAGCCGTACCGCGTCCTGCTCCCCTGACTCGGCCAGCCGGTCGGCCGCGTAGGCGCGGATGGTCTCCAGCATCCGGTAGCGGACCGCGCCGTCGTGGTCGTAGGCCACCAGCAGCGACTTGTCCACCAGCCGGGAGAGCACGTCGAGGACGTCGGCCCGCTCCAGACCGGGTCCGGAGCAGACCCGTTCGGCGGTGTCGAGGGTGGTGCCTCCGGCGAAGACTGCCAGGCGGCGGGCGAGCGTCCGCTCCTGCCCGTCCAGCAGGTCCCAGCTCCACTCGACGACCGCGCGGAGCGTCTGGTGGCGCGGCAGCGCCGTGCGGCTGCCGCCGGTCAGCAGGCGGAAGCGGTCGTCGAGCCGGGCGGCGATCTGCCCGGCGGACAGCGAGCGGAGCCGGGCGGCGGCCAGCTCGATGGCGAGCGGCATACCGTCGAGCTCCCGGCAGATCCGCACCACCGCGGCGGCCTCGCCGGCGGCCCGGTAACCGGGGCGGACGGCCGCGGCGCGCTCGGTGAACAGGCGCACCGCCGGGTACCCGAGAGCCTGTGCCGGGTCGTCACCGGCGGGCGGCAGGTCCAGCGGCGGCACCGGCCAGGCCGTCTCCCCGGCGATGCCGAGCGGTTCGCGGCTGGTGGCCAGCACGCGCACGCCCGGGCAGCCGGTCAGGACCCGGTCGGCGAGGACGGCCGCGGCCTCGACCACGTGCTCGCAGTTGTCCAGGACGATCAGCAGCCGCTCCCCCTCCAGGGCGGAGAGCAGCCGGCCCAGCGGGTCGCGGGGGGCGGGCACGGGCATGGCGCCGGGTGGGACGGGGGCCGTGGGGAAGCCGTCGCGCAGTTCCAGGGCCGCCAGCACCGCCTGCGTGACCTCCGCGGGCTCGGCCGCCGAGGAGAGCTCCACCAACCACGCCCCGCCGGGCATCCGGCCGGCGACGGCCTCGGCCACCTCGACGGCGAGCCTGGTCTTTCCCGCGCCGCCGGGACCCAGCAGGGTGACCAGCCGGTGCTCCCCGAGCAGTTCCACCGTGCGCGCCACGTCGCGCTCGCGCCCGACGAAACTGGTGAGCCTGGCCCGGAGGTTGCCCCGCCGGCGCCTCCCCGTTCCCGGCGGGGCCCCGCCGCCGTCACGCGCCGGGACCGCGACGTGCTCGTCCCCCGCGGGGGGATGCGGCCGCGCGGGCGGGGCCGCCGGGGGCACCGGGGAGAAGACCTCGGAGTACGCCGGGAACGCCCGGGACGGGGCCTCCGGGTGGGGCTGGACATCCGCGGCGGGCCCCGGACGCGCCGGGGTCTCGGCCCACTCCCCGCGGAGCATGGCCACGTGAAGCTCCGACAGCGCGGGCGACGGGTCGGCCCCGAGCTCGGCCGCGAAGGCGGAGCGGGCCTCCTCGAAGGCGGCCAGGGCCTCGACGCGGCGGCCCGCGCCGTACAGGGCCCGCATCAGCTGACCGCGGAACCGCTCACGCAGCGGGTGGGTGGCGATCAGGGCGGGAAGTTCCGCGGCCGCCTCGGCCTGCCGTCCGAGCAGCAGGTCGGCCTCGAAGCGGTCTTCGAGCGCGGCCAGCCGCAGGGCGTCGAGCCTGGCAACCCCGGCTGCGACGGCGCCGTTGCCCGCCAGGTCGGCCAGGGCGGGCCCGCGCCAGAGCGCGAGCGCGGCGCGCAGCGTGGCCGCGGCCGTGTCGGGGGACCCCGCGGCGAGAGCGGTACGGCCCCGGGCGGTGAGCAGGGCGAAGCGGTGGGCGTCGACCCGGTCGGGATCGACGGCCAGACGGTATCCGGTCGGGCCGCCCTCCACCAGCCCCCGGCGTCCGCCGAGGGCCGCGCGCAGCCGGGAGACGAGCGCCTGGAGCGCGTTGCCGACCGCGTTCGGCGGGCGCTCCTCCCACACCCCGGTGACGAGCCGGTCGATCGGCACCGTACGGCCCGTGTCGAGCAGCAGCAGCCCGAGGAGGGTGCGCAGCCGCCGCCCGGTGATCTCCACGGTCCGCCCGCGGTGGTGGACGAGGAGAGGACCGAGGATCGCGAAACTCATTTCGCTGTCCGCCTTCACCCCTTCCACCCCATGATTCTGTCCGATTCCCGGGTATTTCCCCACCGCGGAACCTCGCGATCCGGTCTGCGCATCTTCCAGATCCGCGTAGCATCATCGGGCATGGGGCAGCCAAACACGTCTACGCGTCGCGCGCGGCACACCACAGCGGTGGCGGTGACCGCGGCGTTCGTCGTCGTGTCCTCCGGATGTGGAATGGCGGGCGGTGCGGCCTCGGCGGAGCGGTCGCAGCTGGAGCCGATCAGCGTCTCCAGCCCCAGGGTGCGGGACGGTGGCCCCCTGCCGTCCGACTACTCGTGCAAGGGTTCGGCCGGCAACCCTCCGCTGCGCTGGTCCCGGGTGCCGGACGGCACCAAGTCCGTCGCGATCGTGGTGGACAACAACGCGCGGTACGGCGGCGAGGTGAACTGGGTGGTGTTCGACATCGACCCGCGCACCAACGAGCTGGCCGAGGGCAGCGTCCCGGTGGGAGCCGTGGAGGGGGGAACGACAGCCGGCAAGGTCGGCTACAGTCCCCCGTGCAACACCCAGGAGAACTATCGTTTCACCGTCTACGCGCTCGACGCCAAGGTCGGCCTCGACAAGGGTGCCTCCCTCGACAAGACCTTGAAGAGCATCGCGGGCAAGACGATCGCCTGGGGGAGACTGACCGCGGCGCACATCGAGTGACTGGTTAAACACCGGAGGTAGTAATGGTTACCAATTCTTCACTTAGGGTGTGACAACGCTCATAGTGGTCCGACACAATCAGATCCAATGTCCGAGCGCAGGTGATGCATGGGGGCAGGTCGCGTCGATGGCCGCGCGACCTCACCGGCGCCGCTGTAAGGCCATGGCCTTGAGGGTGGTGCAATGATTGCGGTCGTAGTAGGCCTGGTCGCCGTCGTGCTCCTCGTGCTCGTCGTCGTGGCACTGGGAATGCGGTCGATGAACCGCAGGGAGAGCGCGCTTCCCGCGGAACGTCTCCGGGAGATGGCCGAGAAAGAGGCGCAGGCCCCGACCATGTCCAGTGACGACTTCGCGACCAGAGAGCCGAAGATCGGCCACTACAGCCCCGACCTGACCCCGTTCGACGAGGAGCCCAAGCCCCGTGCCCCGCGCACGCCGGGCGCGCGGGGCAAACGCGGCATGAACGAGTTCGGCCAGGTGGACGACTACGACGACGACTACTGGACCCGGCTCCAGGCTGACGAGGGCGGTTTCGGAGGGCCCTTGGCAGGCAGGACGGGTGCGGGTCGCCCCGCCGAGCAGGCCGGTGCCCAGGTCGACCCCGACGCGGTGACCATGCAGGCCCCGCTGCCGACCAGGCCGCAGCCCGCCAAGCCCGCCGCGCCCAAGCCGCCGGCTCCCGAGCCGGCCGCCGCCTCGGCCTCCCTGCCGTCGGGCCTGTCCGACCTGGTGGCCCCGGTGCAGCCCAACCCGGCTCCCACGGCCGCCTCGCTGGCCGAGCAGAAGACCGTGACCTTCGCGGCGCCCACCCCGGGCGCCTTCGCCGCCCCCGCGCCTCCCGTCGCGGGTCCTTCGGCTCCTCTCACCGCCCCCGCGCCTCCTGCCGCGGGTCCTTCGGCTCCTCCCGCCGCCCCCGCCTTCGGCGACTCCCGGGCCCCGCGGGCCGGTTCCCGCCGTGCCGGCCGGGCCGCCTCCCAGAGTGGCGGCCCCTCCCGCCCCGATCCGCTCAACGACCCGCTCGGCGGCTCGCGCGCCTCCCGCCGCGGCTCCGCGGGCACCGCCCGCCCGGCCGCGGCCGGCCCCTCGGCCG